>QMXU01000084.1 GCA_003662305.1 Candidatus Hecatellales archaeon | reverse complement strand
TGTCAGCTTGTCAATACCGGACAGGCTTCTGAAGGAGTTAGACGGCTCGGTTGGAAGGTGTGGCTTTGCAAGTAGGTCTGAGGCTTTAAGGCAGGGGGTAAGGTTTTTCGTCGAGGAGCAACGAAGCCTCAGAGAAACTGAAGGCGAAGCCGTCGCCATAGTCACCGTCGTCTACGAGAAGGCTGCGAAAAGCGGTAGGATGCTCGCCCTCCAGCACGAGTGGGGAAGCATAGTTTTAACCTTCCTCCACATCCACGTGGACAAAGCCAGCTGCCTGGAGGTAATGGTTGTAAGAGGGCTGACGCAGTCCATAAGGAAGCTTGTAAACGCCATGAAAGCAGACGAGCAGGTTAGACAGGTAAAAGTAACCATGATAGGCGTCCCACGCTAGCAAAGCCGAAGGCTTCTCCAGCCGGCCTTCAGCCCCGCCATCTAGGCAGCAGCCAGCTTCCACTTTCGCTTACTTTCGCTTATATTGGAAGGCCGAGCATTTTCAGGCCTATGTAAACGTAGAGGAGGCCTAAGCATATCCTGAGGATTTTCGGCCTTGTTCTTTCGCTTACGATGGCTCCCAGCGTTGAGAAGGCGACACTCGTCAATCCGAGGGTGAGGAAGGCTGCATAGTTGAAGTAGCCTACACTGTAGGGTGGGAAAACTACTTGGGCTAGGCTTTGAGCTTTAAGCCCCCATAGGGCATAGCTTAAAGAACCTACGCTTGAACTTACGGCCATCATCGCGAGGGAGAGAAGAATAGACAGGTGCATGGGAAAACCTAAAACCAGGTTTAAGAGGGGGATATAGACAAGGCCTCCTCCAATCCCTATGAAGGATGCGAAAATCGCGGCTGCAAGCCCCCAGCCGAACCCTTTAAGCAGGGTTAACCGTGGAACTCCCTCTACAGGCTTAGGCTTAGCCGTTAGAAACCTCCACGCCCCTACCAGGCAGATTACTCCGAAAAGCATTTTCATGACTACCCCCGGGGCATAGGCAGTAATGGTTGAACCTATAATGGCTCCCACAGCAACCCCCAACCCCAAGCCTTTCCAGAGGTGAAAGGGGAAACTCCTTGTTTTACCCGCCTTCAAATGCATTTTCGCCCCAACTATGGCTGTGGGAACCACCACCGCCAGATTCGTTCCAAAGGCCACCCTAACAGCCACATCCAGCGGGGAACCCCAACCTGAAAACATGAAAATCATGATGGGAACCATGATGAAGCAGCCTCCAACCCCGAACATGGCACTCACAAAGCCGACGCCAGCCCCCGCCGCCAGAAACCACCAAGCCCAGAAAGGAAGCAACCGTCCTCCCGCCTCTTTAAGCCCTTAAAACTTTAACTGTTTCTGCAACTAAAACAAGCTGTCTTAAAATCAGACTGTCAAGCAGTTGAATAAGTTTAAAAACTTGCGTATTCTTGATACGGTAAAGAGTTCTTTTTCCTTCAATTCTTCTTTCAAGAATTCCGGCTTGATATAGGACGTCTAGATGTTTAGAGGTTGTAGACTGTGACTTTCCTAATGCGGGAATAATTTCGCATACACATTTTTCGCCGTCCCTGAGAAATTCGATGATTTCCAGTCTGGCAGGATCAGCTAGGGCCTTAAGCAGATTTACTCTATACTCCATAAGAGTACGCGTTCTGTTCATAAGCTTCATATAATAGGTGAAGCCTTGGAATATTAAAATATATCGATAAATTCAAAAATTACGATATATAGATAGTTTATGTGAAGAGTCGTGAGAAACCATGAAAACTCTGCTGATTACCCAAAAAAAAGAGTTAAAGCATGCAAGGAAAATTGGGAAGAGATGACCTTAACCCTGAAAGATTTTCAGATAGAGGAAGTTGAAGTTTTAAATTTGAATGAAGAAGAGATTGCAAATGCTGTTGCAAGAACCTATGTGGCTGAGCAAAATATTAAAGCCGTGATCGTTTTAGGTATAACTGGTCCTCTACTTATAAAGAAGCTTAAGAAAATTTTTGGGATACCCTTCTTAAGTTTTGACAATGTTATTCTTTCTGTTGTCGGAAGGTCTCCACTGGCCCGTGTAGTTTCTATTGTATCTACATTTTCTGAAGAGAAAACACTGTTAACTTATAAGGCAATTTACGAGTTCATACCAAACCAGATCTACGTTTTAAACAGTAAGGACATAGGAGAAATCCCCCAGCTTTACCGTCGTGGCTACCATATCATCATTCCATGTTCAGCCGAATTGATATCTGAACTTGAATCATTGAGCAACAGGTTAAAAGGATTAAAAGAAGCCAGCATCGAAAATCCTTTATCCTATTTTAAGGAGGAAATTTGCTCTTTGAATTTAGCTAAGGGCAAGCCTTCAACCTACAAAATTGAGAGAATTTTACCATGTATTGCAGATTCCTCAAAGATTAGGTTTATAGCCCAACTGGATGTTAATGTAGAAGATCTACTTCCGATTCTTTACTTACATCTTAAACGTTCCAACTACCTTGAAGCTTTAGACACCTTAACATTCACAACAGACAAAGAAGAAATGATAACGATTTATGGAAACGGCAGGGTGTGCGCAGGAAAAGTTAAAGATGAAAGTAGGGCAAAGGAAATTCTTCTGGAACTTATAGATTTACTGTCAAAGGCTTATAATTATCTTTCTCAGCATGGCTCTCCCCCAGTTGAAATGCTTGAAGCCAGACGTAAACTCAACCCCAATGTAGTTTATAACCACCTACCTAAACTAAACTGTGGAAAATGTGAGGAGAAGTCCTGCTTCACCTTCGCCATCAGGCTCGTATCTGGCGAAAAGAAACTTTCAGAGTGTAAACCCTTAATAGAAGAAGAAAAATACAGAAAAAACAGAGAGTTCTTAGAGAAACTGTTTAATCCTCTCCTCTGAAAGACCTTCAACAAGAGGAAAAAGCAGGTTGGAATACCATCATAAGGTTTGGCTTGCACTGGTCGCCATCTGGACAACCAACTACATGGTGCGTCTAGCGTTATCTCCCGCGCTGGTTCAGATTAAGGAGGAGTTCGCGCTCTCCTACGCGGAGGCAGGCCTTCTGGCTTCCTCGTCCTCCTAGGCCTGCTCTTCCTCCAGCTTGTTAAGCCGGCCTTCAGCCTTACCCGCGAAGACAAAACCTACTAAAACTTCCCCGCGGGGAAAATTGCTCTTTCAATCATTCAGCATTTGGCGCCGGGGGCGGGATTTGAACCCGCGTGGGCCCATGGCCCACAGACTTAGCAGGCCTGCGCCCTACCAGACTAGGCGACCCCGGCGGTAACCGGTTCAAGCCTAATTTTTTCCTTCACTTCTCCTGTTGTTGGACGGCTGGGTTTCCGCCTGGTTTACTGTTTCTCCAATAGGAGAGTGTCGGAGGCTGATTTAAAAGTTTAAGGGAGAGCCTCCTTTAAGTTCTTTTTAGAAGAGCCTTCAGCAGGGTTAGGTAGAATTTCGGTTTCAGGGAGAAAATCAGTCTTCTGCTGGGGTACAGGTCTCCTTTTGGAACTGTCTCTCTGGACATCAGTTTTTCGCGTGCATGTTTTCTCGGGTAGGCTGCTTCGCTTGCTTCCTTTATGGCTTCCAGGGTTTTCAATCCTTCGTTTTCGCTTATTATTCCATGTTCCATTTTCACCTTGGTGAAGGCTTCTGCTGCCAGGTAGGCTGCGGACACTATTTCCCTCCTGCTCATCCACCTGGTCTCGTAGTCCAGCGTTTCCCCCCAGCCTTCAGCCTCCTCCATAACTTTTACATGGCTTTCTAAGCCTCTGAGGAGAAGCCTGTACCCGAAGGCTTCCGGCTTCATGTAAACCATGCTTCCAGGGTCTATGAAGGGGGCTAGAGGCGCTGTGAAAGCGTTCAGGAAGCCTCCTCCTTTAACTTCTTCCCTCAGAAGCTTGCTGAAGAAGCTTGAGGCTTCCACAGCCGTCTTCAAGGTTTGCCCTGGCAGCCCTACCATGAAGTATAGGTCAAGCCTTTCAAAGCCAAGCCTTTCCGCTTCCCTGATGAAGCCTACTAGGTCCCTGTTCCCATAGTTTCTCCCGAACTTCACCCGTACTTCTTCATCATGGCTTTCAGGCGAAATCTGCAGCATAACCCTGTCAGAGGTTTCCCTTAGACACTTCAGCGTGCGGCGTGAGGGGGGACTGAAAAACTCGTAGATTAAGGGCGAATCTATTTTAGCCTCACGCAGAAACCTTGAAAGCCTTTCCAGCGTGCGGGCGCCCATAAGCTGAACGTCGCCGACTATGAAAACTGGGACCCGCATGTAATCCAGAAGCGACAGGATTTCCCCCGCTATTTTCTCCGGAGACTTGAAGGCTGGACGGCTCCGCATGAAAAAGTTCTTGTAGGCGAAGGCTGAGCCCCCGCAGGTTATACAGTTGTGGGGGCAGCCCTTCATGGTTAAAGCTAGGCCGATAGGCTCCCTCATAAACCGGGCGAAGGGGAGGGCAGAGGAGAAACTCCAGGACTTCAAGAACTCCTTGAACAGGAAGCTGTAGTCTATGGCGTAGTCGTCCAGGTTTTCCGGTGCAGGCTTGAAAACGTTTAATTTCACTTTTCCCCGGTGCTGCCAGGCAACGTTCGGTATTTCGTCAAGCCTTGGTTTGCCTGTTGAAGCACGGTTTAGGAGGGCTTCCAAGGCTTCCTCCGCAGTGTCGCCCAGGACCACAGCGTCTATGAAGCTGTAGTTTTTGAGGAGGCTTTCCCAGAAGAAGGTTGAGGTAAGCCCTCCCACGACTAGAAGGCTGTCTGGAT
>QMXU01000083.1 GCA_003662305.1 Candidatus Hecatellales archaeon | reverse complement strand
TCTCCACGAGCTTTCTAAAGCTAGCAAGGTCGGCTTTGAGCTTCACAGGATACCGCTGGCAAGAGAAGCTGAGGAATTTGCAAGGCTTCACGGCTTGAACCCTTCAGGTCTGGCGTTGTATGGGGGAGAGGAGTACGAGCTTGTTGCAACCTTCAACCCTAAAATCTTCATGAAAGCGGGGAAGGCTCTGAGAGGGAGATTTAAGATTATAGGGGTAGCTACCGAGAAAAGAGAAATAGTGTATTTTGGAGGAAAGAAAGAGGAAAAACGAGTGAAAGCTTTAGGATGGGAACATTTCAGGAGTTAAAGAAGGAAGGGGATGTTTTTAGTTAGTTTAGATTCCTCCGACCGCGTAGGTGCCTTCCCCCTCGAAGGTTATTGTCACCTTGTTGTTGTCTTCGTCTACAACGGTTTCCACTGGTATCCAGGCGTTGGCATCTGAATCATAATTGTAGATTTTCAGGGTGAACTCGAGCAGTCCTTTAGCCTCAGCGTTGGTGTAGTGGACTGACATGGTTATCTTGCTGACAGAGGTTTCTGGGAACAGCACATTCACGTAGACGAACTTCTTGAGGGTTACTCCTCTTGGTGTTGTGGCATCTTCGTACGGGTTGACTACGTACTGAGATGTTTTAACAATTCCGGCTGTAGCTTTGACGGCGGTAACTGATATTTCAACTCCAGTCTCATCCACGTAGGATGCGGTTTTCGTTTCTCCGGCTGGCACTATTAGCAGGTTGGCTGTCTTAGCCTTGAAGAGCAGTTTAAGCTTGCTGAGGGTTTCAGCCTTCATGTAGGGTATGAGGTCTTCCTTATACTTGTCTTCTATGCCAGCCCATATCTGGGCAAGCTTATCATCGGACAGGTAGGCGAGAATTAAAGCTGCCTCGTTAGTTAGCTTAAGCTTAACCATGTACTCAACGGTTTCAACAGCCTTTTCCGTGGACATCTCCTCTAGGATGGCAGCAGCTTTATCAGGAGTTGCTGGAAGCTTAGCCAGCTCGGCGAGGACCCGCGCCCTAACCGTCGGGCTGGCATGCGACAGAACCTGTGATGCAACCGCTGGGTTGGTGGCAGCTATAATGTCAAAGACCTCTGCAGCCTGCTTCGCGTCCATCTGCTCGACAATTTCAGCTATCTTATCTGGCATTTCCAGCTCTACTGCTTTCTCGAAGAGTTCGGCGGCAACATCCTCTGAAAGTGTTTCTGCAAGCTTTGCAGCAGACGCTACATCCATTAAGGTCAGGGTTTCAGCTGCAGCCTCTGGGTCGACTGCGGCAGCTTCAGTTAAGGATTCTGCAGCATCCTCAATTCTTCCCTCAGTAATGAGGCTTTCCAAGCTTTCAGCTCCGGCTTCCGGATTTGAAACTATTTCCTCTCCGGATGGTGCTGGAGCTACTGCCGCTACTGGAGCCGCGGCTGAAACAGTAACTGGAGCGTTAACGGTAAGTGTTAACGTTCTATCTCTTCTTTCCCCGGTGGACTTCACTCCGTCAACTCCGCCTGTTTCACCTCTGATGGTTATATCAGTGGTTCCTGTGGTTGATGTTGAGGAGGCTGTAAGCGTTAGAGTTGAACTGGCTGTGCCTCCAGGTGTAAGCGTAACGGAGGAGGGTGAGAAGGAGGCTGTTACTCCGGAGGGCAGATTTAAAGCAGACAATTCCACCGTGTAATTGAACTGCCCATACGATGTTATCGTTACGGTTACAGTAGTAGATTCGCCTTGGTTAACAGTGGAGGTCAAAGGTGCACTTACCGTGTAGTCAACAATATAGAAAGTTACGGGGTCTCCAATCCACCAAGCATCGCCAGACTTAACTTCAGACTTCATCTTGTAGGTGCCAAACCCGAGGTTGCTTGTGTTAAGGGTTGCATTCCAAGTTAAGGTTATTGAAGGCATCCCGTAGGTTCCGTAGCCGTAACCATAACCGTAACCTGAATAGTAGCCATATCCGAATCCCCATACCTGACCTCCAAAGCCGGGCCCATAACCGTAGCCGTAACCGTAGAGGGTACCGTATCCTAGGTATGGAGAGAAACTGAATGCTGGTGTAAGTGTTATATATCCTTGAGTGCCACCACTCGCACCGAACTCATAGGAGAAAACTGATGTTCCATCCTTCGTGGAGTACAACTTCACCTTGTCAATTGGAATCCTCTCGTTTCCTTCTATGAAAACATTAATTTTGAAGGTGTAGTTTTCGCCCACAACAATCTTCTTATCTGTAAGGTTTGTTATGCCTACGCTAACAGCCGTAGCGGGTGTTGGAAGCAGTAGAATTGCGACTATCAGTACTGTTATTATAAGGCTTGAAAGGGCCTTGTTATGTTTCAGTTCGGATGAAGCCTTACGTAAAACGTTTTTAATTTTTAGACTTCCCTCTTTCCATTTTCGGCTTTTATTCGACATTGTGTGCCACGCTGTGAAAATGCTACTTATTTTTTAACATCTAAATAATATATAAGTTTTTTTACGGGTCGGATTGAAGTTTTAGGCATAGAAATGTCAATTTTCCGCGTAGGGAAGCTTATTAAAGGAGATTATAAACTCAAACAGGTGAAAAGCTGAAAATTCCGGTTGTAGCCTGTGGAGGTTAAACCTTTTGAAAGGGTTCACCTAATTATGGTTTGAGGACTGTTCAGCGTTGAAAGAGAGGTATAAGCTCCCCCGCGGAATGAAGGATATCGGCCCTAAGGAAATGGGGTTAAGACTTTGGATTTCAGACAGGATACTGGAGGTCTTAAACAGGTACGGGTTCAGGCTTGTCGAGCCTTCCCCCATCGAGGGTCTTGAAACCTTGGAGGCCAAGTGCGGGCCCAGCGTGAGAAAAGAAATATACTGGTTTGAGGATAAAGCTGGACGCAAGTTGGGGTTAAGATTTGACCTTACGGTTGGCTTAGCCAGAATGGTTGCCAGCCGGAGGGACATCCCTCTTCCAGCCAAGCTTGCTGCCCTGTCCAACATGTGGCGTTACGATGAGCCTCAGCATGGCAGGTATAGGTGCTTCTACCAGTGGGATGCTGAGGTTTTCGGAAGCCCTCTGCCGGACGCCGACGCCGAGGTAATAGCCTTAAGCATGGATATTTTAGACGCTTTGAAACTTGAAAACTACGAGGTTAGGGTTAGCAGTCGAAGGCTGGCTGAAGGATTCCTAAACTCCCTTCAAATAGAGAAGCTGGAAAGCGTTGAAGCCACACTTAGAGTTATAGACAAGTTCAGGAAGGTTTCCAGGGAAAAGCTGGCTGAAGAATTTTACGGCTTAGGGCTAACCGAGGACACGGTGGAGGGAATATTCGGTTTCATGGCTATCCAAGATTCGCCTGAGAAGGCTCTTAAGCGGCTTAGAGAGTTAGGCGTTGAAAACGAGAAATTCCAGAGGGGGATCTCAGAGGTTGAGTCGGCTTTAGACGTTTTGAAGGCTATGGGCAAGGGAGAACGGGTTATCTTGGACGCGAGCATCGTTAGGGGGCTTGGATACTACGACGGAATCGTCTTCGAGATTTATGATAGAGCTGACCTAGGGCTTGGAGCCCTGGTTGGGGGAGGACGGTTTGACCGGCTGTGCAAACTCTACGGCAGAGACCTTCCGGCTACGGGGGCTGCGGGAGGCATAGAGCGGACCATTCTGGCTCTGGAGAAAAGCGGTGTCGCTGGGAGGTTCGACCAGAAGCCTAAGGTTTTTGTGGCTTCAGCTGGAGAGCAGGCTAAAATCAAGGTTTTAGAGATTGTTGCCAGGCTTAGAGGTTTAGGTGTTTCCGTGGAGTACGACCTTAAAGGCAGAAGCCTTAAAGGACAGCTTGAATACGCTGACAGCAACGGGATACCCTACGTTTTAATCGTTGGCAGAAAGGAAATAGAGCGTGGAGTTGTCAGGCTTAAGGACATGGAGAAGAGGGTTGAGAAGGAGCTTGGCTTCGACGAGTGCCTGAAACTTTTAAGCCGGGGCTAGGCGAACTGGGAGAGGCTGTAGTAGACTACTTCTCCCCTCCTCTCCACCAGCCCTAGGATCACCTCTTTCTTGGCGTTTTTCGCCGTTTGCAGGGCTTTCTCTATTTTTCTCAGCGGTATGGGTTCGCCTTCTCTTAGGGTTAGAACCAGAAATTTTGAGGGCTCCTTCCCGTAGGCTCCACGCTCGTAAACACGGAAGGGGAGCTCCCGGCTGAAGCCCGGTTTAACCATGTAGCCTCTGCTCCTTAAATCTCTGAACACTAGGTACTTGGACCAGAGGGTTTCATCCCGGCTTGAAAGCAGGGTTAGAAGCCTGTTGAAGCTCAGCGTTTCACCTGTGGCTTCGTCTACGACTTCTATTGCTTTCTCGCTGAGCAGATCGAGGGCTTCCCAGGGGGCAAGTTCAAACCTTCTTTTTCCACCTGTTTTCTCCCCGTATCCTCTGGCTGTTAGGGCTTCGGCTTGAGGGTTATCCTTGAGGTCTAAGATTACTTTTCCGCGGGTGAACTTGGCTTTCGGAGGTTTAGCCTTCTCTTTCCTGTCTTCAGCAACCATTTCAACCTAAACTTTATCTCGTCTTGAACGTTAAAATAGGTACCGTGAAGGCTGGGCTTGGAGGTTTAACTGTTTGAGAACCATCAGGTGGGAGAACGGTGTTGTCGTAACGGTTGACCAAAGCCTTCTTCCCAGGAGGCTTGCCTTTATCAGCCTCAGGAACCCGAGGCAGGTTGTTAAGGCTTTAAAAGGCATGAAGATTCGGGGGGCTCCTCTTATAGGGGCTGCTGCAGCCTTAGCCCTCGCCCAGCCAGCTTACAATCTTAAGGGTA
>QMXU01000082.1 GCA_003662305.1 Candidatus Hecatellales archaeon | reverse complement strand
CCTCCCCGGAAGGGTTTCAGGCCTAGCCCTCACAATCCCGGTGACCGTAACCCTGTCGCCTGGCCTAGCCTTGTCAACCAAGTCGTCTTCCAAGTATACTTCCACGTAGCGGGGAAGCTGTCCTGGAGGGAGGTCTTCAGGCCTCTCCTGAACCCTGAGCTCTTGGTAGTCTATAAACTTAGACTTTTCAGGGATAAGGTCAAAGCCAACGGTTCTACCGCAGCTTTCACATCTCACGGGAGGACGGATGAAGGAACCCTGCTGGGGAACCCTGTTCTCAGCCCCACACTTACACTGGAAAACAGCTTCGACGAGCAGCGGCTTGACAGGGGTAGCCCTCACGATTATGCCGTCGAAGGCCACAAGCTTCTCGATGTGGCTTGCTCCAATGTTCCGAATGGAGATTTTGCCGGGGAGACCTCTAACCCTGACGTGAAATCTTTCAACGGCTTCAGCATATTGCGCATCTTCGTATCGCATCTGGGCTTTAAGAGCTGAAGCCGCGTATTGCAGGTAGTCTTCCGACTTGGTGAGAATCCCTTTAGCCAGCTCTTCGTCGAAAACCGAAAGCTCTAGGAAGTCTATGGTAAGCGACCTTTCATCGTTTAGGGCCATGTGTCTAAGTTTAACCCTGTAGCTGTCCTGGGCGAAGAGCTCCTGAAATCTTTCCCGGGGGTCTAGGGCCATCCTCGCCATGGCTTCGCCTCCTTTCAAGGTATAACCTGGCTTCTCCACTCCTCGATGGTCTGGTGAAGCCTCCTGTAGAGGGCTAACTCCTCCTCTGTAAGGTTTTTCAGGGATTCTCCTGCTTCACCCCTGGCCAAGGCCATATTCATTATCTTGTTAAGCCTTAGGGCTACTAGGTCTGAAGCCCACTGGTAGGCCTTGTTGAACTCAACCATTTTCTCAGCGTTTCGGGAGGCTTCAGACTTAAGCCTTCTAATTAGCCTCCTAAGCCTGGGATAAAAGTTTTCAGGAAGCTCCGCAGGCCTCCTCTGCTGCTGCATCCCTTCAAGAAGCCTGACCTTCTGCAGTTCCACCAGCCCGAACTCCACTTCAACCTCTTCGAGAAGGGCTACCCCGCTTTCAACTAGGGCTTCAGCTATCCACCATGGAGTCTCAAACCTGTCTCCTTCCTCTAGAGGATTCAACTCTAAGCCTGCAACTGAAAGCCTGGGAATGGATGCTTGAGCTTTAAGCCTAACCCTTCTATTCTCGAATTTGACTTCAGAAGCTTCGAAGGGATTCAAGGCTGAGGTGTACCCCAAACTGAGAAGCCTCCACCACATTATAGGCTTTCAACGCCCCTAGCTTTCCACTGGAAACATGGCTTTCCACCGGGAAACAAAAAGTATTTAGTGTGGGCTTCGAGTGGAAACCTTGGTTGAAGGCTTCCCACGGTATCGAGAAACCTGACAATAGAAGGCTTCACCTTCCGGCGGCATCAACATGATTCATGCAAAGGCCTGCATCCTCCACCATTGCACGTTTTAATCTGACATTTCCAGTGGAAAGCTTTCATCCAGCCTTTAAAGCCGGTGTCCAGATATGACATGGGTCTGAAAATATTTAACTGGAGAGAACGCTGAAAGTGTTTTGAGGGGAAAACTTAAGCCTCTGTTCCTCCAGAAACTTCACGGGTTTAACGGGCATGGTTCTGGCGGGGAAGGTTTTCAGGCTGGCTGCGGAAGCCGGGCTTGACAGGGTTGAGGAGAGGCTTAGAGGATACAGCCGTGAGGAGGAATTCGCGGAGGAAGGCTTCGAGCTTAAGCTTTTAACGGAGGTTGAAAGGCTAAGCCGGACAGACCTCGGGCTTGAAGGAGTGCTGTCCTACGACAGAGTGATGTGGATTTCCCGCAGGGGGGAACTTGTCCCGACGGTTAGAACCTACACGGCTCCCTTCCTCTTCTCCCCCTTCAGAGGACAAGTCCTCCTAACGGTGGTGGAGAAGAAGTATAGGGCTGACAGGCTTGCAGACCTTTTAAGCCAGATACTCTTCGAGGGGGTAGGCGGAATCTTGGAAGTGCGGATACCACCTGGAAACCTCCAGCGTTACCACGAGGAAAACCCGGAGGGGACCAAAGTGGTTTTCTTCGAGAACTTGGACTTCCCTGGGATAGATAAGCTTTCGCTTTACGGGGAAAGCCTTTCCGCCACGTCAACCTACGATGAAATGCTTTCGCATGGTAGAATGTGGTATGTGGTGGTTACCTCCAAGCGTTACGGCTACGTGGTAGGCGTTACAGGCAACGGGATAGTCACGGTTTTCAGCCGGTGTGAAGTGGAAGACTTCCTGAAATACGTGGTTGAAGAGGTTTTCCCGCTTATTTCCCTGTGAGCCAGCGTGAAACTATAAGGTTTTATGGGAGCAGAACTCCATTAATATTCAAGGCGTGGAGGCCTCGGGATAACAGTATTCAGCCTGTTGGAGGTTTACGCCTTTGAAGTTGGAGGAAGCTGGGAGAGCAAGGGTTGTAACGAAGTTTATCAGGATACCTTTAATAATTCACACCGTTCTTAAACGGGAGAACTCTTTAAGCCTTCAGGTTGAACACGTTCAGGTTAGAAGAACCAGCATAAGCATTCCCAAGGATGCTTTCAGGCTTAAAAGAGAGGAAATAGAGGAGTATATCAAGCAGGTTTACCCTAACGCTCACTCCTTCATAATCCAGTATGAGAAGCGGGGAGACGGCATGGTTCCCTTCTGCGCCCAGCTTTTCCTGTCTCCTTCAGGGCGCGGCAGGGCTTTCAACCGTTAAACCTTAGAAGGGCTGGTTCATGTTTGAGGGGGCGGTCACCCTCCAATTTGCCGGAATAGCTGGAGTAGAATGGATTATCCTCCTCGCCATATTCCTCGTGTTCATTTTCGGCTCTAAGAAAATGCCTGAAATCATGAGGCACCTTGGGAAAGCCATGGGCGAATTTGAGAAAAGCAGGATAGAAATCCAAAGAGAAATCATGGCGGCAAGCCAGGCCGTTCAGAACCCTTTAAGCCCTCAAACCCAGAATGTGCAGCCTCCACCGCAAAGCCAGCCTCCAGTTCAAATCCAAGGCTACCAGCCTAAAAGCAAGGTTAAACCAGCTGGGAAAAGCACAGGCTTCCTAATGAAGATGGCTGAGGAGCTGGGCGTAGAAACAGAGAACCGGAGTGAAGAAGAAATCTGGGAGGAAATCAGAAAGAAAGCCTTAGAAAAGAAGGCGGTGGAACAGCTGGAGGCAAGCTGAAGCCCAGAATCCTTATCTATTAAGCCGATGCTTAATAGTTAGGAAGAAAAAGGAATCGCAAGCATGTCGGGCCGGTCGTCTAGTTGGTTAGGATCTCCGCCTGACAGGATTTTAAGGCTTCCCGGGAGGCGCGGAGGGTCGCCGGTTCGAGTCCGGCCCGGCCCACCATTAAGCCAGATTTTTTATGCTGGGTTTGAGGCTTAGTTATAATTGGTGTGGCTGTGGGCTTGCCGGAGAGAAGCTTCTACTGTAAGGTTGCGGTTTTGCTTTTGGCAGCTGCCTTTTTCGCTTGGAATTTCAGCGTGGTTTCAGGGGGGCTGCTGGACCAGAGTATGGGCTATGTGAGCGACGACATATGGTATGTTTGCTCGGCTAGGAATATGCTTAGAGAGTTTTGGGGTTTGCAGCCTAGGGCCTTCCATGATGGAAACGCCTACGCAACCGTGCTTGCCTACAACGAGGAAAACTATGATGAAGCCTTAGAGGTTTTGGAGCGGTCAGGCGCCTCCTACAGGATTTTGAAGGACGACTACGAGAAGTTCCTCAAGTTCGGATGGGAGAAAACCTTCGCCCTTCTGGCCCCGGAGGAAACGCTGGAGAAAGTTGGGAAGGTTGAGGAGGTTAAGGTTTACCGGGGCTACCCTTACCCTGACTATGCAGGCATAGTGGAATACATGAACTTTGAGCATCCTCCACTGGTGAAGTATGTTTTAGCTTTAACCATGCTGGTTGACGACAGCCCTTTAGCCTGGAGGATTCCAAGCCTCGTCCTCGGCTCAGCCATTGTGGTGCTTGCCTACCTAGTGGCTAGGAGGGTTTTCGGGGAGCTGGCAGGTATAGCTGCCGCTGTTTTCGTCTTCACGGAGCGAACGGTTAGGGCTATGAGCATGGTTGCCATGCTGGACATCTACCTTTCCTTCTTCACCATTCTAGCCCTATACTTCGCGTTGAGTGAGAGAGGCTTGCTGGCTTCAGCTCTATCGGTGGGTTTAGCTGGCTCAGCTAAAATGCCTGGCTTCTTTCTTATTCCAGGCTTCATAGTGTCCTCTTTAAGGAAGCATAGTCTAAGGAGGATGCTTCCGGTTGCGGTGCTGGCTCCAGCCCTTGTTTACCTCGCCTTATCCACGCCTGTAATCATATATTTAGGCGGAGTTGAAGGATGGGTTAGGGAGATTCTCGGAGCCTTGAAGTGGCATATTACGCCCAGGTCTGGAGGCCCTCCGACCACCGACCCGGTAGGTCTGCTTTTAGGGTTTAACGCTTTCCCTTTAAGCTTCACTCCTCCAGTTACGGCCAGCCCGAACTTCCTGCTTAACCCTCTGGTGATACCTTTAACCTTCGTTTTCGCTCCCCTGGCTGTTAAAGGCGTGCTCAGGGGGGCTGGAACGGTTTTAGCATGGTTTTGGTCAGCCTACCTTGGCTACGTCGCCGTTTACCTGGCTGGGAACACAACCTTGTACAGCTTCTACGCCGTCCAGTTTACGCCGGTGGCTGCGGTTATCGGAGGGGGAATAGTATACCTCATAAATAATCCCGGAAAAATCGTTGAGGCTTTAAAAATTTATGGGGAAGCCTTTAGG
>QMXU01000081.1 GCA_003662305.1 Candidatus Hecatellales archaeon | reverse complement strand
GGGGTATTATGTCCTACTGCATAGGTGCTGAGGGTGCAACCAACATCCAGAGGGTTGTGCTGGTAAGAGAGCTGCTTGGACCGGAATACGTGGCATACAAGAAGCTTAAGAGCGAGTAAAACATCCTCTCCCCCCTATTTTTATATTCATTATTTCAAAGAAATAATATGTTGGAAGCCTGCTTCTGTGAAAAGGTGTTAGAAAGCTTATGGCTGACGAAGAAAAGTTTGACGTTATAGTGGTTGGAGCCGGGCTGGCTGGTTCAACCGCAGCATACGTGCTGGCTAAGGAAGGCTTGCAGGTGCTTCTCATCGAGAGGGGGCGGCAGGCTGGAGCTAAAAACATGACGGGGGGCATCATATATTCGAGGGTTGTCCACGAGGTTTTCCCCAACTTCTGGGAGGAAGCCCCCGTGGAGCGGGCTATAACAAGCTACAACATAGTTTTCCTCGGGGAAAACTCGGCGGTCACCTTGAACCTTAAGGCTCCAGGCATGGGTAAGCCCCCCTACAATGCCTTCAGCGTTTTAAGAGCGAAGTTCGACCAGTGGATAGCTGGGAAGGCTGAGGAGTCCGGCGCCACGCTAGTCACAGGTGTAACCGTCGACGAGCTTGTAATGGAAAACGGGAAGGTTAAAGGGATAAGGTCCGGCCAGGACGAGCTTTTCGCCGACGTTGTTATAGACGCTGAGGGAGCTAAGTCGCTTCTCGTGGAGAAGGCTGGTCTTAGAGGAGACTTCAAGCCTGAAGACGTATCCGTGGGGGTTAAGGAGCTTATAGAGCTTCCTGAGGAGGCCATCAACGAGAGGTTTAACGTTGGAGGCGGCGAGGGAGCATCCTACACGCTGGTAGGCTACACGAAGGGGATTGCTGGGGGAGGCTTCCTCTACACGAACAAGGCAAGCATCTCGCTTGGAATCGTGGCCAGGATAGACATGCTGGCGGAGAAGCAGGTGAAAGTCCACGAGCTCATCGAGGACTATAAACTGCACCCCTTCATTTCCAAGCTGATAGAAGGGGGAAACGTCGCTGAATATTCAGCTCAGATAATCCATGAGGGGGGAATAGCCCAGGTGCCAAGGCTTTACGCTGACGGCTTTCTGGCTGCTGGAAGCTCAGCCTGCCTGCTCATAAACAACCTTTTCACTTTGAGGGGGATGGACCTGGCGGTGGCGTCTGGAGCTGCTGCCGCTAAGGCTGTGCTCAAAGCGAAGGAGAGAAACGACTTTTCAGCTTCAAGCCTTTCAGCGTATGAAAGCCTGCTCAGGGAAGCCTTCATCCTCACGGACATGGAAGCCTTCCGGAGGACGCCAAGCCTCCTCAACAATAGAAGGTTCTTCACGGTTTACCCTGACCTAGCCTGCTCCGTGATGGAGGAGTTATTCTCGGTTAATCCGGCTCCCTCAGAGAAGGCTTTCAAGGTGGTTAGAAGGCATATGAAGGGTAAGGCAGGGCTTCTCGACGTTTTAAAAGACCTTCTGGAGGTGTACAGGGCTTTATGAGCGTGGAGAAGCTTAGCCTAGATAAGAGGCTTGGCCTGAACAAGTATGAGATAGACAGTGAAAGCCATATTGAAGTTGACAAGGAGCTCTGCGAGAAATGCGAAGCGAAGCCCTGCCTTTTCGTCTGCCCTGCAGAAGTTTATAAACTTGAAGACGGTAAGCTTGTTTACAGTTACGAGGACTGCCTTGAATGCGGCACGTGTATAATCGCGTGCAAGGGTATGGGCCGTGGAGCCGTAAACTGGAAGAACCCTCGAGGAGGATTCGGAATAGTTTACCGTTACGGTTAGCGGGAGGAGGAAAAATGGAGATAGTCGTATGCGCCAAATACGCGTTAGACGTAGCTGAAATAAAAATTGACCCCTCCGGGAAGCCTCTGCTGGACGGAGTTCCAAGGAGGGTGAGCGACATAGACAAAAACGCCATGGAAGCCGCTGTAAACATAAAGGAGAAGCAGGGAGGAACCATTAAGGTCGTATGCTTCGGTCCAGCGTCCGCCAAGGAAGGCTTAAAGGAGCTGCTGGCCATGGGAGCTGACGAAGCCTACCTGGTGGAAGACCCTTCAGGGGGGATGCTTGACACAGCGGCGACCGTTGAAGCTTTAGCCGCAGCAATCCAGAAGCTGGGAAGTTTCGACCTAATCCTTTGCGGGGAAGCCACCACCGACGGGTACACAGGCCAGGTAGGGCCGAGGCTTGCTGGAAAGCTTGGTATACCCCAGATAACCTACGCCCGAAACCTTAACGTCGAGGGGAACAGTGTGACGGCTGAAAGAGACTTGGAGGACGCCTATGAAACCGTTAAGGCGCCTCCACCCGTGCTGGTTTCGGTAACCCGTGAAATAAACGTTCCGAGGATTCCAAGCCTTATGGCCATTCTGAAGGCTTCGAAAAAGCCTATGACCGTTTGGAAGCTTGAAGACCTGGGGCTTTCAAAGGAGAAGCTTGAGCAGGTTTCAACCCTTCGAACCGTCGACCTTCAGGGCTTCGCCGTTGAGAGGAAGCGGGTGATAATCAAGGATAAGCCTGTGGAGGAAGCCGTTCAGGAGCTGATATCCTACCTGATGAAGGAGAAGGCGTTGGGGGTGTAAAAGGGCGATGGCGGAAGAATACAGGGGTATAATGGCCTACTCAGAGGATAAGGACACGCTGTTCGAGCTTTTAAGCAAGGGCAGAGAGCTGGCAGACCAGCTTCAAACAGAGGTTTCAGCCGTTCTGCTGGGGGAGAAGGTAGAAGCTGAAGCCGGGGAACTTGCCTCCTACGGGGCTGACAAGGTCTACGTGGTGGAAAGCCCTCAGCTTAAAGGCTTGCTGGCTGAAGCCTGTGCTGAAGCCCTCCAAGCAGTCATATCGCAGGCTAAACCTGAAGTTCTCCTGGTAGGCGCTACCAAACGTGGGAAGGAGTTGGCTCCAAGGGTTGCTGAGAAGCTTGGAACCGGATGTGTAGCTGAATGTGTAGCCCTAGAGGTTGACGCTGGAAGCCGAGAGTTCAAAATGAAGAGGGTGGTCTTTGGAGGGAAGGTTTCCTCCACCCACACCATCGCCGGGAAGCCTGCCATAGCAACCATTCCGCCTAGAATCTTCGAGAAGAAGAAAGCCGACGGGAGAACAGCTGAAACCGTTAAGGTTGAAGCTGAAATCAGCCCTCCAAAAGCCGAAGTCGTCGAGGTTAAACCTAAAGAGACGGCAGGCATAAGAATCGAGGAGGCTCCCATCGTAATCTGCGGTGGACGTGGACTGAAGCAGCAGGAAGACTTCAAAATGCTGCAGGAGCTGGCTGAAGTTCTCGGAGGACAGGTCGGATGCACCAGGCCTATCGCAGCGGATAGAGGATGGTTCCCCGAGTGGGTTGGACTCTCAGGCAAGAAGATTCAGCCAAGCCTGTACATTGCTGTGGGGGTTTCAGGAGCCATCCAGCATGTGGCGGGTATAAGAAGCTCGAAAATAGTTGTCTCAGTAAACAAGGATGCTGACGCACCGATTTTCGCCGACTCAGACTACGGAATCGTGGAGGACCTCTATAAGGTGGTTCCAGCTCTCACGGAGGCACTCCGCAAAATCCTTAAAAAGTAGGAGGGAAAGCTGCCTCCAGCCTAAACCTCCAACACATTTTTCTTTTATCGGCCTTTAAACTCCGGTTTACGTTTCTCGAAGAAGGCTGCGACTCCTTCAGCCCTGTCCTCGGTTTGGAAGCATTCCATGAACTTTTCCATTTCAAGGTTTAACCCTGCCTCTAGGCTGCCCTTTACAGGCTTGGTTAGAACTTCCTTTATGGCTTTAACTGCCAGAGGCCCTAACGCTTCGATTTCCCCTATGAGGTCTAAGGCGGCCTTCTCAAGCTCTTCTCTTGAAGCCACCTTGTTGGCTAACCCTATTTTCTCAGCCTCCCCAGCATCTATGATTCTGCCTGTTAAGAGGAGTTCCCGGGCTTTGGCTTGACCTACGATTCTCTGAAGGTTCTGGGTTCCACCCCAGCCTGGGATCAGGCCTAGCCTCGGTTCAGACTGGCCGAACCTAGCGTTTTCAGAGGCTATCCTCAGGTCGCAGGCTAGGGCAAGCTCACATCCTCCTCCAACAGCCACCCCGTTAACTAGGGCTAAAGTAACCTTCGGGAAGAAAGCTATACGAAGCATGGTCTGCTGGCCTAACCTTATGAACTCTCTGACTTTCCCAGCATCGGAGGTTTTGAATTCGCTTACGTCGGCTCCGGCTGAGAAGACTTTTTCACCTGCCCCTGTTATGACTACCACCATGACGTTGGGGTCGGCTTCAGCCTTGTCTAGGGCTTCGTTAAGCTTCTGGAAGACTTCAGGGCTTAAAGCGTTCAGGGCTTTAGGCCGGTTGAGAGTTATCCAGGCGGCTTTACCTTTAACCTCGTAGAGAACAGGCGTCTCCTCTGCCATAGGCTTTCACCCTATTTTTTATCGTAGACGTAGAAGCCTTGGCCTGTCTTTCTGCCTAGGAGGCCTGCTCTGACCATTTTCCTCAGCAACGGTGAAGGCCTGAACTTGGGGTCTCCGGTTTCCTGGTATAGGGTTTCAGTGATAGCTAAAACTATGTCGAGGCCTACCAAGTCCATGAGCTCGAAGGGCCCCATGGGATGGTTGCATCCAAGCTTCATGGCTGTGTCAATGTCTTCCGGTTTAGCCACATCCTCCATCAGCAGGAAGCAGGCTTCGTTGAGCATGAGGGTTAGAAGTCTGTTAACCACGAAGCCTGGGGACTCTTTAACTTCGACAGGAGTTTTACCCAGTTTTTCTGCTAGAGCCTTAACCGTGCTGACGGTTTCACATGAGGTTTTAGCTCCTGCTATC
>QMXU01000080.1 GCA_003662305.1 Candidatus Hecatellales archaeon | reverse complement strand
AAGACTATGGACTGCGTCCGCGACCTGTACGAGGGAGGAAAACCCCTCATCCACATAACCCATGTCCAGTTCACAGGGTACGGAGGCAAAAGCTGGGTTAACCTAAGCTCCAAGGCTCCTGAAATAGCCAAGTACGTGAACGCCCACCCCCATGTGAGCGTGGACCTAGGCCAGGTGATCTTCGGAAGCGCCACCACCATGACGGCTGACGGACCCTTCCAGTTCATCCTCTACCAGATGACGGGGAACAAGTGGACCAACGCCGACGTGGAAGTGGAGACAGGAGCCGGAATCGTCCCATACTTCTACAAGCGTTCCAACTATGTTAACGCCGTGCAGTGGGCCATAGGGCTTGAACTGGCCTTAGAAGTTAAAGATCCCTGGAGGGTTTTCCTGACTACGGACCATCCGAACGCTGGGCCCTTCACCGAGTATCCACGTGTAATCGCCTGGCTTATGAGCCGGAAGGCAAGGGAGAAGGTGTCCTCAAAGCTTCCAAGGTCTGCCAGGCGCAGAATAAACATCGAAACCATGGACAGGGAGTACACCTGGCAGGAAATCGCCATTATCACGAGGGCTGGGACAGCCAAGTCGCTGGGTCTCTCAAGTAAAGGTCACCTTGGAGTGGGAGCCGACGGAGACATAGCCGTCTACCCGGTTAACCCGAAGGAGGTAAACCCGTCTCGAGACTATAGGAAGGTTAGGAGGGCTCTTAGAAACGCCTACTGGGTGGTGAAGGAAGGAGAAATCGTCGTAAACAGGGGAGAAGTTGTCTCAAGCGTGAAGGGTAAAACCTTCTGGGTTAAGCCTGCTGTAAGCGAGGACGTGCTCAGAACAGCCAAGGAAGACCTGAAAGCCAAATTCAAGCAGTACTACACCGTCGAGTTCGAAAACTACCCTGTGCCTGAAAGCTTCATAGCAAGGCCTGTCATGGTTAAAGCTGAGGGGGGATAAAGAATGGCGAAGGTAACCCTTAAACTTAAAAGAGCACCCAGCGTACCCGTTTTCGCAGAACAGTTAACCCCGGAAAACCTTGCCGGGAAAAAAGAGGACGAAATCGCTGAGGTTCCCCTTCTAGAGGGGGCTGTGAAAACCAGCCTAGGCGAACTCTTCGAAGTGGAGGTTTCAGAGGTTTCCTCCAACCCCGAAGACTTAGAAGTTCAAATCCTAGGCGACCTTTCCAGGTTCAGGTATGTAGGCCGTGGAATGAAGACTGGAAGCATAACCATAGAAGGCGGAGGAGGCTTCTACGTGGGCGAGGAAATGGCTGGAGGTTCCATCACGGTTAAAGGCGACGTGCTAGGCTGGGCTGGCTCAGCCATGAAGGGCGGGCTGCTGGAAGTCTTCGGCTACGGAGGCGACTACCTTGCAGCCCCATACCGCGGTGAAACCGTGGGCATGAAGGGAGGGCGGATAAACATTCACGGAGACGTAGGAGTGAACGCAGGCCTACGCATGGCTGGAGGAGCCATCCACATAGAAGGCTCAGCTGGAGAGTTCCTAGGCCACGGCATGCTTGGAGGAGAAATCTTGGTTCAGGGAGACTGCGGCCTAAGGCTTGGAGCCGAGATGAAGGGCGGCAGAATCGTGGTGCTAGGGAAAATCGCAGGGTTAATGCCTTCCTTCACTTACAGCGAAATCCGGGAGAAAGCCAAGTTCGCCGGTGGAAAGCTGAAGCAAGCCTTCTACGTTTACACAGGCGACGTGGTGGAGAAAGGCTCTGGAAAGCTTTTCCTAGCCCGCTGCCTCAACAAGCATCTGAACCCTGAAGGCGAAGTTTTCCCCGACCCCAGCGTAAGCGTGAACCTTCAAGCTGCCTCCATAGCCGAGGAAATCACTGGGAACCCTGAAGCCTACGGGGCTAAGGTGCAGAAAACCGCGGGAGCCACCGTGATAGACCTGGGCGTAAACGTTAAGCCTTCAGGGAAGGCTGGAGAAGCCGCCACCCGGATATGCCTTGGAGGGATGGCTGAAATAACCGTGGAAGAAAAGGATTTGGGAGAAGGCCTAAGGCTTCCAGTCCTCCGCGAAAAGATTACGGGTCATCCAGCTCTCGCAACTTTGGGCTCCCAGTTTGCAGGCTGGGCTATAAACGTGGAAGGCTACTTCGCCATGGGTTCAGGTCCTGCCAGAGCGTTATCCCTCCAGCCCAAGCGTATCTACGAGAAGCTCTGCTACCGGGACACCGCGGACAAGGCTGTGCTCTTCGTGGAAGCTGACAGCCTTCCAACGGAGCAGGCTGTGAAGTATATAGCGGAAAGCTGCGGGGTTAAACCTGAAAGCCTGTACCTAGTGGTAGCTTCAACTTCAAGCCCTGTCGGCTCCTACCAGATTGCCGGGCGGGTTGTCGAAACAGGCATCCACAAGCTTTCGGAGGTAGGATTCCTCCCGAACAAGATTGTGGCAGGCTGGGGCTCCGCACCCATAGCTCCCGTCCACCCGGAAAGCGAGGTTGCCATGGGGATAACCAACGACATGATACTCTACGGTGGAGAAGTCTACTTGGAGGTTGAATGTGGAAGCGACGATGAAATCGTGGACGCCCTAGAGGTGGCGCCCTCCTCAGTCTCCCGGGACTACGGGAAACCCTTCTACGAAATCTTCGTGGAGGCAGGGAAAGACTTCTACAAGATAGACCCCGGACTCTTCGCCCCGGCGAAAATAACCATAACCAGCAGGCGCACAGGTAAAACCTACACAGCCGGCTACGTCAACCCTGAAATCCTGAAACGCTCCATAGCCCTCATACCAAAATAAACGCTTCCCCTCATTTTTCCGGAAACATGTAGGGGTATGCGGGTTGAGTTTACTTATCATTCTGGATAGGAATTCCTATGACGGGTCGGATGTAGCCTGGAACGCTTTAAGGCTGGCTCAAAAGGCAGCGTCCTCCGGCTTCCAGGTGAGAATGTTCCTGATAAACGATGGGGTTGACCTTGGAAGGGAGGGTGTTAAACCTCCAGAAGGCTTCTTCGACCTCGGCGAAATGCTTAAGGAAACCATGAGGATGGGTGTGGAAGTTAAGGCCTGCAGAACATGCCTGCACAGGTGCGGCGTCCATAAAGGTAAACCCTACATGGAAAACGTTAAAACAGCAACTATGGGCGAACTGGTAGAATGGATAAAAACCTCAGCTAAAATCGTAACCTTCTAGCCGTTTCCCTCTTTTTCTTTCAGCTTTTTAAGGGCTAAAGCCACGGCTTCTCTAGGTGTTCCGGCTGCCAGCACTCTAACTATTTTCCTGTCGTCCAGGTAGCGTCCTGCAGCCTCGTCTGCGTAGCCTCCGCTTCCCTTGAGGGCTATGATGGGTTTGCCTTTGAAGTAGGCTATCAGGGCTTCTATGGCTGTTCCCGCTCCTCCCCCAACGATTATTATGGCGTCAGCCGTGTAGGCGGTGGCGAAGTTTCTAGCCCAGCCTATCCCCGTGGCCACCACCACATCGCAGTGCTCGTTAGCGTGGTAGGCGTCTTCATGGGGGATTATGCCTACGACCAGGCCTCCTGCCTCCTTAGCTCCTCTGCTGGAAGCCTCCATCACGCCTCCGAGGCCTCCGGTTACAAGGACAGCTCCGCTTCTGGCTACCTCCCAGCCTACCTGGTAGGCAAGCCTTAAAGTTTCCTCCGTGCAGTGTTCCTCCGAGGAGCCTGCCACCAATATCTGGATTTTCCTAGCCAGCTCTAAGCATCCTCCAAGCGTTTGAGTAGAAAATGTTAAGGTGTTCCTAGGCTTTAAGTATTAGTGCAGGCGGGGGCATCATGCTCGACGAGGAGGAAGTTGAGAAGCTTAGGCTTGCCGGCAGAATAGCTTCCCAGGTTAGAAGGTGGGCTGAAGGAAGGGTTAAACCTGGCAAGCCTCTTATCGAGCTGTGCGAGGAGGTTGAAGGCGAAATCAGGCGTAGGGGTGGAGAGCCAGCCTTCCCCTGTAACCTAGACATAAACGAGGTTGGAGCCCACTATACTCCCCCACCCGGGGAAGGAGCCGTTATACCTGAAGGAGCCCTAGTTAAAGTGGACATCGGCGTCCATGTGGAAGGATACATAGCCGACACAGCTGTCTCCGTATGCCTGTCCTCTGAATACGGGCTTTTAAAGGAGGCTGCCGAGGAGGCGTTGGAGGCAGGCATAGAAACGATGAAGGCGGGTGTGAAGGTTTCAGAGGTGGGCTTCGCCATTCAGAAAACCATTGAGAGGCTGGGGCTTAAACCCATCAGAAACCTTACAGGCCACAGCATAGGACGCTACCTAATCCACACCGGGAAGCATATCCCTAACGTTGGAAGCATGAACGGGCTTAAAGTTGAGCCGGGGGAACTCTACGCTCTCGAGCCCTTCGTAACCTTGAGGGATGCAGCTGGAGAGGTTGTAAGCGGGCCGTGCGGGAACATTTACAGGGTTTCAAAGCGGAAGCTTCCTAAAAACGGTGAGGCGAGAAGGCTTATGCAGGAGATTTTAGACAGTTTTTCAACTTTGCCTTTCACCTTCAGATGGCTTACTCCTAGAGGAAACCCTAAGGTGCTCTCAGAGGCTTTCAACCTCCTCCTCAAGCAGCGGTATATTTCATGCTACTCAATGCTCATCGAGAGAACAGGTAAGCCCGTAGCTCAAGCCGAACATACGGTTCTCGTCCTACGGGATGGGGTAGAAGTTTTAACAAGATAGTCCTAAAACTTGAGTTTAGGCTTCTTTCTCGGAGGCTCCTCAGGGTAGATGGCTTCGATATACATGGGCCCCTCGCAGCCGGGGCATTTCCCCTCCTGCTTGGGGATGTAGTCTCCCTGCTTGAAGTCTCTAATGTTTTTCACGTTGCATTTCTCGCATTTCAGCACGGTTACTATACGGGTT
>QMXU01000079.1 GCA_003662305.1 Candidatus Hecatellales archaeon | reverse complement strand
TTCCTCGCCTGGCATGGGCTCCCTGACATCCTTGGTGAGCCTAACGGTTTTCTTAAGCAGGTAGGTTTTACCGTCATCCAGGTTTGTGGCTGAAAGAATGCATTTGGTGGTGGTGTTTCCCAGTTCAACCGAGGCTACCGTGAAGAAGCTAGCCGACCTGTGACCCTTGTAGAGCTCGTAGATGTCTCCTCCCACTAGGTCGCCGTATTTCACGTAGGGAATCCTAGCTATGCGAGGTTTAAGAGTTCTGCCTGCAAGCCTCCGGAAGAAGCCTGCCAAGCCTCAAGCCTCACATAATTAATGATGGGTAGAAGAAAAAGGAGACTAATTAACCTTGCGAGAGCTTTCTTACTTGCCTACCAGCTTGTTGAAGGGGTGCTCTTCAACCGGCTTCGTTTCAGCCTCAACCGACACGGCTTCCGCCACGACGCAGTTGGTGAAGGCTACCAGCGGGAAAGCGTAGGGTGCGTTTTCTATTGGACCGTACAGGACGAAGTCTCCTCCGCACATTATATGAATCACTGCGCTGGCTACATCGCAAATCCTGAAGGCTTCTCTACCCTCGGCAACCTGCTTCTTGTAACGTTTAAGCCACACCCATGCTGAAACCGCGTTGTGGATTCCGCAGCCTACAGGAAGCCCGAACTTGGTTTTCATCACGTAGGTCGCCATTTCCGAGGGGCCTGTCCCCATGCCTAAAGCCGTGACGGCAACGTCCAGCAGAATTTTATCCGTGAACTCCTGGGCTATTTTCAGCAAGCCGTCCTGAAGAATCCCGGCTCCAGTGGTTAAAACGTCCATTCTACCCTTCACGGAGGCTTGGTCTTTGGGGTTGAAGGCTAAAACTATGGCGGGAATCTTGGTTTCCCTTAAAGCCTCGATTTCGTCTCCCGTCAGCGAAACGTTGATGGAGTTGTAAATAGACTTGTCTCCAAGCCCTACCTCCCGCACATACTTGGCACCCTTCGCCCTAGTAACGGCATCTGTTGAGTCTATGATTATGGGTGCATCCGTTATACTGGTTACGAAGTCTATGTACCGTATCATGGCGTCAGGGGCTTCTGCGAAAACCTGAACTACGTGGGGAAGCATGGTCGTGTCCGAGAGTTCCTCCTGCCTTTTTATCAGGGCTTCAGCCTTCTCCCTGTCGAATTCTCCTTTGTGAGGGTCGGAAACTATCTTGTGTCCTCCATAGAAGATGGTTCCTGCGAGCACTGTGGGGTACTCGCCTGGCTGCCCTCCAAACTTCACCTTTCCAACTTCAACTATCTTCTGCTCCCTCTGAAACCTGAACATTTCTTCCACCTTTAAAGACAGTGAACTACGAATTTCAGAAAGATACATATAAGGCTTCCAACGGTGAAACCGTAAAGAGCCCCTGTCCAGGTTCCAACCTTCAGCCCCCGCCTCAAGGCAAGCTCTCCTAGGACAAACTCGATTTTCCCGTCTACTGCTTCCAGCCTTTCAGTGAGCTCTGATGTTTCAGGCGGAGCTATCACCGCCGGAACAGTTGGCTCTCCCTCTTCTTCCCCACTCATTGCTCTCAGCCTCACGGCACGAAATACGCGAAAACTACTCCAAAGAATAGGAGGGAAACTATCAGCCCTATCATAAAGCCTTTAACCATCCCATTGTAGAAGCCAGCGGAAAACCTGTTTTCAAGGCCTGCCAGCAGCACCCTCGTCTTAACGTCGCTGATTAAAGCTTCTACAAGGGCCGCTTCTGCAGGGTAAACCTCGTTTACAGCCCTACGCTTTTTCTCGCTCATCCCCTTTTTTCACGCTCCAAGAGCAAGTATTAAGGCTAGAACGCCTATGGCTGAAAGGAAGCCTAGGAGGGTTCCCATAAGCCTTGTATTTTCAACTCCTACGGTCAGCCTTCGCTCTCTGCTTATAAGTTGGACTTTAAACTCTATGTCGTCCAGGAGCTTCTCAGTGACTTTAAGGGTTGGTGGAAGCGAGACCATAAGCGGTATCCTGAAGGCTTCAGCCTCGGCTTCAGCTGCCTCAGCTATCTTGATTACCAGCGGAGGCTCAGGGTAAGCTCCAGGGTCTTGGGCTGCCAGCTCCTTGATTTTGGCGGTAATCTGCCCTACGTCTTCAACGTTTATCATATCTACAAACTGCACTTGCTTTCTGAATCTTTCAACGGCTTCCTCTGGGAGGGCTTCAAGGTAGGGTATAGCTCCGGGAGCCTGCCTCACCCTCTTCGACTCCAAGTCTATTCCATGCTCGGCGAAGGCTTTAAAGGTCCCCCCGGTAACGTGGCCTGCAACCTCCGTTCCGCACACTATCAGAAACCTTATGTTAGGGTTTGAAATGGTGTTAAGCACAACCTTCTCGATTCCAACGTTTTCAGTTTTACATTCGCCTACTAGGGCGACACCCGGCTGCTTCACCAGCTCCTTAACCAGGGCTGCGGATGCCAGAGTTACAACGACCACGCTTCCCTTGGGGTCTCCCACCACGTAGTCTCCTGAAACCACAGGCCACTCTGACACTTCAACCTTCTTGGCCGCAGACTTCTCTTCTCCCTTCTCATTGTTCTGAGCCATCTTATCCACCCAGCAGCGTCTTCAAGGCAGCCGGATTCGTGGCACTCAGATAGGCGAGGATTATCAGGGCGAAGGTTAAGCATCCGAGAATAAACCCTATGACCACGTTGGTCAGGTATCCAGCCATCTTGTATACGCCGGCTCTTGAAGGCCTTGAGAAGAGAGGCTGGCTTGAAGGGTTTAAGCTTGCGAGAAGCTCGTCTGCCAAGCCTTCAAGCCTCCTAATATGTTTGCTTAAAGGCTCAATGTCCAAGGACACTATGTCCGCTCTGGAGGCTCCCACCTTCCTGGTTGCCGTGTCAAGGATTACGTCGTACTCCTTCGATATTACCGCAGCCATCCTGTTATTCCTCCTACCGTGCACTTCCAGGATACCCTGTCCAGGCTACGACAGCAGACTCTCGCATGGCGGTTTTCACAAAGACGTAGTAGCCTCCAACCCACACTATGAGGCCTATGATAACCATGGATAAGGCTGTTGGAAAGCTCATGATGGATGGGGAAAGCTGGGCTACCCCCAACGCTGCAAGTCCCGCCAGCGTAATGTCGATGCCTGCAACCCCCACAGCAAGCTTAAGAGTTCTACCCTGCCTCTCATCCGGGCCCAGACAGGCGTTGTAGGGGTGAGCTATCGCAAGGCTTGTAGCCCAGAAAATGGCAGCTACAAAACCCGTAACGAAAAGGTTGGGGATAAGGTTTGCCTCGAAGAATCCTCTGCTATACCCGCCTACGACGGCGCTCATAAGGCACATGAGGGCTAGGGCGGCACCCGCAGGAAGCTCCGTCATACACCGGGTGAAAACAGGTATCTCAAGAACCTTAAACTTGCCTATGATTATGCCGTAAAGGTAGCCGAAGCAGGCTGCGAAAGCCAAGCCTACAGCCGGCTCAAACCTAAGCCCCACGATGGCTGCTAGGACACCCATACCAATGGAAAGGTTTCCAATCGACGGAACCCCCGTTCCAATCCCGTAGCCTGCAATCCTCCTAACGGTGTCAGCAGCCCAAACGATAGGTAGAATGGAGAGGACAGCAGGTATCAGGGGTGACAGGAACCCTAAGTACACCCCTGCGACGCCGCCTGCCAGCCCTAAAACAGCAAGATACTTCGGTTCAACCGTGACCTTCTTTGGAGCTGAGCTTTCACCCATTTTCGTTCACTCCTAAATCGTCATCGACGCGAGCACTATGAGGATTCCGAAGAGGAGGGAGGCTGAGAAGCAGGCTGCCAGGGTTCTAGGCACAGCCTCAAACTTCGGGTCTATCCAAGACTCTATCACACCTCTAATGCTGTAGGCGGTAATGTTAGCGTTGATCAGGTATGCTCCAACCGCCGTTATCGCTGAAAGCGCGATAGCTGCCACGTTAGGCGAGGTTTGAGCCAGAACTCCGAGCATTTCAGCCATTCCAGCACCGCAGGTGAAACGGTACATCACCGAGAAGGTTAGGGCTCCTCCAAGCCCTGCCAGGAAAGCCCCGAACAGTCCTCCCAGATAGGTTGCAGTAGGTATACCATGCCCGACGGTTCCAGGTGTAACGTAGGGTTTAACATGCTCCTTGGTTATGGGGTCATACTCCTTTCTGGCGAAGGATAAGGGCGCTCCAACCCCGTACACGACGATTAAGTTTAAGATGAGCATGGTTACCCCCATCATGATGGCTGAGCTCACTCCAGCTGTAACTATTACTAACGGTAGAAACTGGTTGTAGAGGGTTGCAGCCATGAAAAGCCCTGTAACCCCCGCTCCGACAACTATCATCTCGCAGCCTGTTGCAACCCCTGTAGCGGTTGACATGGCTGCTGGTGCTCCTCCAACCGGTATGAAGAATACTCCCAGCGCGATTAAAACCCCGCCTACGGCTATAAGAATTAAAACGGTTACCATCAGGTTTATGTCCATCATTTTCTCCTCCTCAAGCGTAGGCTCCAAACTTCCTCCTAGCACTTTTCTCAAGATACCTGTTGGTCGCGAACAGGCCGACTATGATTAGCCCTCCGAAGGCAAGCCCTACAAGGCTTGTGGTGAAGTTTCCAGCCAGCAGCCTCAGGCTGTCAAGCAGGAGTATAAGGCCGTAGCAGAGACCTGCCATCGGCCCTCCATACTTAGCGCAGAAGTAGGTTATGTCGGCACTGGTTCTCCACCCTGCTTCAGCCTTAATGGTTATGTGGCCGAAGTTTTTGCTGGGGACGCCTTCTCCGAAGGGGTACTGCTGGAACTGTCTTTCAGCCCCGTAGTGGATGTCGCCTGTTGAAGACCCTATAGCCCCAGCCATAACTCCCAGCAGAAAGCCT
>QMXU01000078.1 GCA_003662305.1 Candidatus Hecatellales archaeon | reverse complement strand
GAGAAGGCTGAGGAGGCTGAGAAAGCTGGAATCTCGCAGGGGCTGCTGGTTAAAGTTGAGCAGGGATACACGCGTAAGGGGCTTTCTGGAAGAGTTGAGCTCCACCTAGCGGAAAGAGGAAGCCTAACGGTGCTCCCTGAGGAGGCAGCTGAAGCCTCCGATATTCCTCCTTTAGACGGCTTCTTCACCAAGGTTTCCCAGCTTGGAACCGGCGGGGAGGCCAACGTTAGAGGCGTGGTTGCCAGCGTCTCCCAGGTTAGAACTTTCCCCCGGCCTGAAGGAGAAGGGAAAGTTTTGAGGGTTAAAATCTTGGACGACGGAAACGAGGCCACCCTTGTTTTCTGGGATGAAAAAGTTGAGGAGGCTGCTTCGGTTAAGCCTGGAGACCTCGTGGAGGTGGTTATGGGGAAGGTTAAAGAGGACTCGCTGGGAGGACGGGAAATCCATGTTAGGAGGAGCTCCCACGTGAAGGTTAAGCCCTCCTTTGCTCCCCCACCAGCCGTTAAGGTTGTGGAAGCGGAGCCTACGCCGATAGGGAAGCTGCAGCCTGGAGTTAGAGGCGTAACCATCGAGGGCACCATAGTTGAAGCCCCAAACCTTAAAGAGGTGACCCTGAGGGACGGCTCTAAGGCGAAGGTTGCCGAGCTGACTGTTAAGGATGAAACAGGAAGCGTGAAGGTTTCAGCTTGGAGGGAAATCGGGGAGATTCTTTCAAAGCTTCCTCCAGGCTTGAAGGTGAAGCTTAAGGGAGTCACGGTTAAGGAGGGCTTCGCGGGAGGAGTTGAAATCGCCACCACCAGCAGCACCACCCTGGAGGTTAAATCCGCCGGAGAGGCTGCTGAAGGTTGAAGCTCCCCGCTGGAAAGGTTCCCCAAGAAATCCTCCAGAAAACCGTTTTCAAGTTTCTGGGTGCTGAAAGGGAAGACGTCATTCTAGGGCCTGCCTTAGGCGAGGATGCGGCCATAGTTAAGGCTGGCGGGAAGCTTCTCGCCTTATCCTGCGACCCTGTAAGCGGGGCTGTACGCAGGGTTGGATGGATTGCAGCCCACGTAGCCTGCAACGATGTTGCAACGAGAGGCGTGAAACCCCAGTGGCTTTCCACGGTAATCCTTCTCCCAGAAGGCTCAACCAGTAAGCTTCTAACGGAAATTTCAAGGCAGATAGACGAGGCATCCTCCCAGCTGGGTGTAGCCGTGGTTGGAGGGCACAGTGAAACTGCCCCCGGCATCTCCCACCCTATCGTTGTAGGCTTTGCCTCCGGGGTGGTTAGAGGCGGAAAATATGTTAGGACGGGGGGAGCCAAGCCTGGAGCTAAACTCCTGATGAGCAAGGCGGCAGGCCTTGAGGGGACAGCCATCCTCGCCTCAGACTTCGAAAGGCTTGTGGCTGGAAGCCTAGGGTGGAAGGCTACGCGTGAAGCTCAAAAGTTTTACCTTGAAATCAGCGTTGTAAGGGAGGCCCTAGCAGCCTTCAGGGCGGGAGGAGTTCAAGCTATGCATGACCCTACCGAGGGAGGGCTGGCAGGCGGGCTTCACGAGCTGGCGGAAGCCTCGGGGGTGGGCTTCAGAATATGGGAGGAGCAGGTGGCCTTTAGAAGCGAAACCTTAGAGGTTTGCAGGCTTTTCAGCATTAATCCTCTGGCTCTCATATCCTCCGGCTGCCTTCTCCTAGCCGTGGAAGAGGAGGCGGCTGAAAGAGTTTTGAAGGCGGTAAGGAGGGTTGGAGTGGAAGTCTGCCTGGTAGGCGAAACCCTAGAGGACCCTTCAAGAAGGATTATAATAGACAGGCATGGAAGGACTAAGAAGCTTCCCAAGCCAAGCCAGGATGAACTATGGAAAGCCCTAGCCAGACCTCTCGGTAAGTAGCCTAAAAGAGGGAAAGCTAGGAAAAGCGTTTACCCGGAGACTTTCAGGCTTACTTTTCCCTGCTTACATGTTTTAATTTGTGGTGTTGAAAACTAAGACCCTGATCAGGCGTTTCCCCCAAGGGATTTTTGACAGGTCGATATTCGCTTTTATCTCAGCTTCAAGCTGGCCGTCTGTAAAGTCTTCAGCCTCCTCAACAAGTGAAATTACCATAAGGGCGACTTTAGCCAACTTCACCCCCACCATACGAGAGCTACTTAAAGACTATTTGACCTTTATTAAATTCTTTCCTGAGGAAGAAAGCCACCATGACCACGGCTTCCTCAGGGCTTATGCGAACGCAATGGTAAATTGACTTCCCGTTTATAATTTTCAGCTTCAAGGCGAAATTTAGTAAAGAAAGAAGTTTATAAAAAGCCTTATTGAAGCGTTAGAACCACGATTTTGTTAAAAGGAAAATTTCTTATCATATTCCGTTTCTTGAAGTAAAATTTATATACTTTTTAAATCCTTTAATTTTTTCAACTTCCCTCCGCTTTGACAACATTTATTTTAATGGTGGATGTCATGAAGGTGCTTATGAAACCTCCGAACGCCTATATGAGGGAGGTTGATGAGAAGTTCGTAAAGGCATTTCTTGACGTCGTAATAGGGCTGGTGCTGGTTAAAAGTAGGCCTGCATCAGGCTACCGCATAATTGAACGTATCTACAAGGTTTTCAACGTGTTCATAGCTCCAAGCGTTCTCTACCCCACCCTTCACTCCATGGTGAAAAAGAAGCTTGTGGTGAAGCATAAAACTACACGTAGAGGCGGAATCTTCATGCTGACCGCGTCAGGAGAAGTTTGGCTTAAAGAAATGGTGAAAGCCCTATCCAACATCAGATTTAGCATGATGCTTCTGACAGGAGGCTGTGAAGAATATTTAAGCTCCACTTCCCTCCTGCCGCTCCTAGTCTCAGAGGACCTGGAGCCACCTGACGACCACCCCCTACTTATCACGTTGAGGGCTAGAAGAACTTTACCTTGAAAGCACAGGGATAAGAGAGCCTGAGACCTCCGTAAATGTTAGGTTAGGCTGTAGACGTGTCTTCGCGAAAATATTATGTGAAGCGGGGATTCTAGAGGCTATTGGAGGTGTGGAGGCATGGTTTGGGATGAGTTTTTCGAGGACTGGTTTAAGAGGCGAAGGAGGTTCCCCTTCTTCAGGGAGTTCGACGAGGTTTTCAGGGATATGGAGCGGATGTTCGAAGAGGCCTTCAAAGGGTTCAGGGAGATGCCTGAAGGCTTAGCCAGAGAGAAGAGGCTTCCAGACGGGCGGATAGTCCGCGAGTACGGCCCCATAGTCTACGGGTATTCGGTGACCATAGGGCCTGACGGTAAACCCATAGTCAGAGAGTTCGGAAACGTCAAGCCTTCCATGAAGCCTGGGCTGCTGGACATTAAAAGCGAGAGAGAACCCCTCGTCGACATCATCGAGGAAGCTGAAGCCGTTAAGGTTGTGGCTGAAGTGCCGGGAGTGGAGAAAAACGACATTCAGCTTTACGGCACCGAGCGCAGCCTCACCATTAAGGTTGACACTCCATCCAGAAAATACTTCAAGGAAGTAGAGCTCCCGGCTGAAGTCGACCCTAAAAGCGCTAAGAGCACCTACAAGAACGGTGTGCTCGAAGTTATCCTAAAGAAGACAGCGCCTAAGCCTAAAGGCCAGCCTATAAAAGTTGAGTGAGGCTACCCGGCTTTTTCAGCCAGGAAAACCCATACCACACCATCTTTATCTTTTGCAGCTTTAATTCTAACCCTTCTCGGAGGCTTCTCAATGCTTCTCCTCCAAACAAACTCGTTGAGTTTACCGTCGATTTTAACCTCTTCAGGCTTCATGTGCCTCTGAATGAAGCTTCTTATTTCCCTTATGGCTCTCGGAGTTCTTATGGGCCGTGGAGCCCTCCAAACGTCTCCCAGAGGCACCGTGTAAACCCTCTCTTCCACAACCTCTATTCTGCTTGCAGCTTCCTCCTCGGCCTCCTCTGTTTTTTCTTCCACAGGTTTCTCAGCTTTCTCAGGTTCCTCAGCCATTCAGCATGTCCTCCTAAAGGTTTTTGATTTTCGCCCGCCTCCAATGGCGTCTGGCAGGGCTTGTTCTAACTCTACGCTTGGTTTTCGCCACAATCCATGCTGGCGGAGGCTGAGCTGCCTTAAGCTCTTTAGCCAGCCTAAGCTTCTTCGGTAAAGGCTTAACCCTTGCCAGCCCTAAATCCTCCTAATGCTTATATCTCTACGCTTGGAAGTTAAAGCTTCAAGAATCCGTTTAAGCTGCTCGTCCGTCACTGGAACTGGAAGCCTCCCCGCCTGAGCCAGCTGGAGCAACTGGTTTTCCAGCTGCTCTGCAAATTCAGGCCTGACAATTTTTATGTTGGCAATCCTCTGCCTGGCTTCAGGGGTTAAAACGATTCTTAGGGCAGCCTGCTTCTCCAGTTCGGCTTTAAGCCTCTCCTCTTCAGCGGCTTTACGCTGAAGCTCTAGGAGGCGTTGACGCTTGATTTTCTCCAGCTCTTCGTCTGGGGCTTCATAGCTCAGGAGGAACCACCCCGCCTTGATTCACGTAGAATTTGGGAGGCAGCCTCGTCGAGGAGGCTTTGGCCCTTCTCTGTTAGGGCTCTGCCCCTCCCGTGACCGGTCTTAATACGCCCCGCCTGCTTAAGCTGCTGGAGAGCCTTCCTGAGAACGCTTCCGCTCCCAGGCATCGCGTGTTCAAGCCTCATTTTACCCTTCTTTCTCCCCCCATACTCCCTTCTAAGCCTTGAAATCCCCAGGGGGCCGTGAATGTAAAGCTTCCTCAGAAGGGAGGCGCAGCGGACATACCACCAGTCCTCCCTGTCCGGAGGCCTCCCCCTGTGAACCCCAGTTTTAACGTAGACAGCCCAGGGTGGGGGAGAAACCTCTGGAACGTTCTCCATCAGGGAGCGGGAAACCCGCTCCACAAGCCTGTTAGCCTCCACTTCAT
>QMXU01000077.1 GCA_003662305.1 Candidatus Hecatellales archaeon | reverse complement strand
CTGTAAACTTTAACATGGCTTATGCCTGGGAGAACGTGGGTTAAGGCTTCCAGCTGCCTCCAAGCCTGCTCCCCGCTTCCAAGCAGTCCAACGGCTTCAGCTTCAGGTCTGGCCAAGTATTTGGCTGCAACCCCTCCAACAGCTCCCGTCCTCAACGCTGTGAGGTAGCCTGCCTCCATGAGAGCCAGCGGAACACCTGTCTCATCGTCCACGTGCAGCGTTAGGGCGTTTATGGTTGGCAGACCCCGGCTTGGATTCTCCGGGTAGGAGGCTACAGCCTTAACCGTTAGGAATCCCCACCTTTCAGCGTAGGCTGGCATGATGGCGAACCATCCTCTTCCACCTTTAGGGTTGAGAACGGTCCGCTGGGGCATGGTTATCTCTCCAAGCCCGTGGAGGCGGAAGGCTTCCTCCACCACCCTTATGGCTTCACCCATCCCCAAAACAGCTTCCAAGTCACGCCTCGAAAGCAAAAGCATAAAGGGCTTCCCCTCAAAAGTTAAGGGTTAATTTTATAAGTAAAGTTTTTGAGTCAAGAGAAACATTCTAATGGTGGGTTAAAAGAAAATGAGCAAGGTGACCCTAGAAACTATCTATGAGGAAGTTAAATCTATCAGTGATAGACTTAGGCTTTTTGAAGATTTAATTGAAGAGATCATCGTTAGAGATCTACCACGTGTTAAACTCGGTGAAAAAGAAATTAAGGCGATCAGGGTAGCTATTCAAGAAATGAAGAAAGGAAACTATGTGAAACTAGAAGCGCTGGAAACGTAGCTTAAACTCCTTCATTTCTTGAAAGAAGAAATTATGTAATATAAGATTTAAAAGACAAGCTCAAAAAACGTTTATTTTGGGAGTTTTTCGCTAAAAACACCTTAAAAACAATTCTTTTAAATAAAAATTTTTCGACAATATCTACAATTACTTAAGTAGGAAGGGTTCCTCAAAATTATTTGGAGGATACCATCGTATGCATGCTTCTTATACTATCAAATTACATCGACGCGTCCTCAAGTTTGTAAAAGAGTTGTCAGACAAGAAAGTTAAAGTTAAAATTGTCAGGACTTTAGATATGCTAACTGGATACCCTATAGTTTTAAGAAGGCTTGACGTAGAAAAACTTGAAGGTATGAATAGAGCTTACCGTTTACGGATAGGGAAGTATCGAATTATTTTCTATGCGGATAAGGAAGAAAGAACAATTTACGTGACACATATAGGCAAAAGGGGGAAACTTTACTAGATGTTAATCCTCTTCAAGGGATGGAAGGTTACATGAAATATAAAGGGCATAATCTTTTATTTTAAGAGGGAGAGTGCTGATTTGAGCTTAGAGGTTTGGGCTGAAAAATACAGGCCTAAAAGTCTGAAGGAAGTTATAAATCAGAAGCATGTGGTGGCAAGGGTTAAAGTCTTCGTTGACGAGAGAAACATTCCGCACATGCTTTTCGCCGGTCCGCCTGGAACCGGGAAGACCACGCTGGCCCTGTGCATAGCCAGAGAACTCTACGGCGAAGAATGGAGGCAGAACGTGCTGGAGACCAACGCCTCCGACGAGCGGGGTATAGACGTGATTAGAGGGAAAATAAAGGATTTCGCCCGCACCATGGCTTTGGGTGGAGCCCAGTACCGGATAGTGGTTTTAGACGAGGCTGACGCCCTGACGGCTGAAGCCCAGCAGGCCCTGAGGAGAACCATGGAAACCTACTCTTCCACGGTACGCTTCATCCTCGTATGCAACTACAGCAGCAAGATTATTCCGCCCATCCAAAGCAGGACGGCAGTCTTCAGGTTTAAAGCCCTCTCCGAAAGCGACGTTAAAGAGTATATAAACAGGATTGTGAAGGGTGAAAAGCTTAAAATCGACGAGAAGGCTGTTGAGACGATAGTATACCTTTGCGAGGGAGACCTCAGGAAGGCTGCAAACCTCCTCCAGGCTGCAGCAGCCCTGGGCACCAAGATAACCGAGAGCATAGTCTACGATGTGGCATCACAGGCCAGACCCGACGATGTGCGAAAAATGCTGGAGAACGCGTCAAAAGGAAAATTTAAAGAGGCCAGAAGCATCCTCCACAGGATGCTGGTCGTTCAGGGGCTTGCAGGCGAGGATGTGGTCAGAGAAATTCACAGGCAGATTTACGGGCTGAACATTCCAGACGACGTTAAGGTTAAACTGGTGGAATCCCTCGGCGAATATGAGTTCAGAATCTCGGAGGGTGCAGACTCCCTAATCCAGCTTGAAGCCTTCCTCGCCCAGGTGGCAGCCTTCTTAGGCAAAACGTGAAGTAAAAGGTTGAAGAGGACATGTGGACGGTCAAGTATAAGCCTAAAAGGCTTGCTGAGGTGGCAGACCAAGCGGAGGCTAAAGAGAAGCTTCTGAAATGGTTTGAAAAGTGGAAGCCTGGAAGGAAGGCTGCCCTCCTCTACGGCCCCCCTGGAAACGGTAAAACCTGCACGGTTGAAGCCCTGGCAGCCGAGAAAGGCTTAGACCTCCTGGAAACCAACGCCTCCGACGTGAGGTCTGAAAGCAAAATCGAAAGGTTTCTTGGGAGAGGCGTCAGGGAGGCTTCGCTGCTGGGCACCCGCGGGAAAATCATTCTAATAGATGAAATCGACGGGATGGAGGCTTCAGCTGACAGGGGTGGAGCCAGAGCCATCCTGAGGATAATAAGGGAGTCAGCCTTCCCTGTGGTGCTTACAGCCAACGACCCCTGGGACAGAAGCCTCTACGAGGTCAGAGGCCTCTGCGAACTCATAGAGTTCAGGAAGGTTCCCATCAGGGACGCGGTGAAAAGGCTTGAATACATCTGCGGGAGGGAGGGGATAAAAGCCGACCCTAAGGTTCTCCACGCCCTAGCCGAGAAAAACCAGGGAGACCTCAGAGGAGCCATCCTAGACCTTGAAACCATAGCCCAAGGACGAAAGCAGGTAACCCTTGAAGACCTAGAGGTCCTAGGGAAACGGGAGAAGGAAGCCGACATCTTCGCAGCCTTGAGAGGCGTGTTTAAGTCTCATTCAGCCCTCTCAGCGAAGCACGCGGTAAGCAGCGTGGACATGGACCCAAGCGAAATCTTCCTGTGGATAGAGCAGAACCTGGCCAACGAGTACGAGAAGCCGGAGGATTTGGCTAGAGCCTACGAGGCCCTGGCGAAGGCAGACGTCTTCCGAAGCAGGATAATCCACAGGCAGAACTGGAGGATGCTGGCCTACATGGTAGACCTCATGACAGCAGGGGTTTCCCAGGCTAAAAAGGAGGCCTACCGGAAGTTCACCCGCTACCAGAGGCCTGAAAAGCTTAGCTTCTACTCTAAAACCATGAGGACGCGAGCGAGGGTTAACCAAGTTTTAAGGCGGATAGCCTCCAGGCTTCACTGCTCAACCCGGAAGGTTAAAACAGAGTTTCTTCCCTACCTGTTCTTCCTGATGAAAAGGGAGGAAGGCTTTACGGGGAGGCTTGCCTCAGCCCTAAACCTTTCAGAGGACGAACTTGAAATGTTAAGCTCCTTCTACAGGTAGAAGGCTGAAAAATGTTGGACCGTGAAAAAATCGGGAGGTACAGGGAAATCCGCAGGGAGTACCGTTCAGGATACATCAACGTTAACCCCATTCAGCGTGGGGGAATCCTATCGGAGGCAGCGAGGAAGGCGCTCCTAGAGTTTGGAGACGGCTACTCGATATGCGACTTCTGCCCTCCCAAGGAGGCAAGGCTTGACGCCATCAAAAGACCTCCAGTAGCCGAGTTCATGGAGAACCTAGCCCAGTTCCTCGGCATGGACGTGGCAAGGGTTACAACTCGGTGCAGAGAGTCCAAGTTCATAGCCTTCAGAATGCTCTGCAAGCCCGGAGACTACGTGGTGGTGGACAGCCTAGCCCACTACAGCACCTACCTAGCCGCCGAACTCGCCATGCTCAAAGTCAAGGAGGCAGCCCACCAAGGCCCCCCAGAATACAGGATAACCCCTGAAGCCTACGCCAAACAGATAGAGGAAGTTGAAAAGGAGGCAGGCAGGCCTCCGGCAGCAGCCCTCCTAACCCATGTAGACTCAACCTACGGCAACCTAGTAGACCCCAAACCCATAGCCGAAATATGCCATGAGCATGGGGTCCCCCTAATCCTCAACGCAGCCTACACAGCCGGGGTTATGCCCGTCGACGGAGGAAAACTTCAAGTCGACATCCTGGCTGGAAGCGGACATAAAAGCTGGGCTGCCTCGGCTCCAACAGGAATCCTCGCCCTGAAAGGCGAGTGGGCTGAAAAGGTTTTAGCCAGGTCAAGCCTCAGAGGCGAGTGGACTGGCAGAAGCTTCCCCAACAAGGAGGTAGCCCTTCTAGGCTGCACGGTTATGGGAGCCCCCCTAGCCACTCTCATAGCCTCGTTCCCCCATGTGGTTGAAAGAGTGCAACGGTGGGATGAAGAGGTGAGGAAGGCGCAGTACTTGGTTGAACAGCTGGAGCGCATCGAAGGCGTAAGGCAGCTTGGCGTGAAGCCTAAACAGCACACGCTCATCTACGTGGAGTCTGAAGGCTTCTACAGGGTTTCTAAAACCCACAAGCGGCGGGGGTTCTTCCTCTACGAGGAGCTCCGTGACAGGGGAATCGTAGGCGTGCAGCCAGGGCTAACCCGCCACTTCAAACTTAACACTTACGGGCTGAGCTGGGAGGAAGTTAAACACGTAGCCGAAGCCTTCCAGGAAATCGCAAGAAAATACGGGTTAAGCGTTCACTAGGCGCATGTTTAAGGGAAAAACTCCTTCTCAGCCTCTAAGACCTCGTCGACGGTGGAGGCCCTACTGTAGGCTTCTAAAGGCTCCCTGTTCAGGGCTAGGAAGGAAGGCCCCCACTTGTAAAGCCTCAGAAGCCTTTCAGCTTGTTCTCTGAAGCCGAGAATGTAGAGGGCTGCT
>QMXU01000076.1 GCA_003662305.1 Candidatus Hecatellales archaeon | reverse complement strand
GTAGGATGGACAGAGGCGCCTCAGGCATCTCCACTTTTCTCCTAGACAATTTGCCTTCACCCCAGCTCTAATACCTCAGCCGCTTCGTATCCCATTTTGGCGGCGTTCGAGTTTAGGTCGGTGGCAGATGGCCACTGCCGTCTTATCGCTGCAATAACAGAGTCAAGCTTCAGCCAGCTGGTAACCCTAGCGAAAGCACCTATCATTATAGTATTTACGATGGGAATAGGCCTCCTACCGTAGATTTTCTCAGAGATAACGTTAGCGTCTAGGGTTGCTATCTTTGATGGGTGAACTTCCCGGCCAACTCTGATCTCCTCAGGTTTAAGCGTTGTATTTGCGATGATAACTCCTCCCTCCTTAAGTTTGACAGCCTCCAGCCCTGTTCCTCCGGCAGAGGCGATACTCCTAAGCACGGAGTCGTCTGCCCTTACGAGGTAGGGGCCTTTCGGAGAGAGGCCAGCAGCCACGGGCAGCATGGAGCCTTTGGACGTGAAAGCCTTAAGCAGGTATTCATGCATCAGTATGAAGCAGTCGGCCTCGAGAAACGTGCATTTCCTCCTGATAGGCTTATCGTCTAATCTATAGAAGACGGTGACCACTCCACTCCGTCTTCCGGGGCCGTAGCAGGGGAAGGCTTGCGCATGTTTCCCCTCTAGGAAGGCGGCGTAAACCATGCAGTCGCCAGCTATCCTAGGCCCTTGCCCACCTAATCCTTCTAAAATTATTTCTCTCATGACTGCCACCAAGGTATTAAAAAAATAAAGGTAAGAGGAACTTTAGGCCATGGCCTTTTCTACGAGTTCAACAACGTCGTAGAGTTCGATGTTAAATTTCTTTTCTTCGATTGCATCTTTGAAGTTGCGGTAGCAGAAGGGGCAGGTTGAAACTAGAGCGTCTACTTTTTGGTCGAGGGCTTCCTTAACTCTTCTCGATGCTATCTCGATGGATTCCCTTGGGAAGGCGGACCTGAAGCCTCCTCCAGAGCTGCAGCAGAAGCTGTACCAGAGCTTCCTCGGCATTTCTTTAAGCGTTATCCCGGGGATGGCTTGAAGAACTTCTCTGGGAGGCTCGAACAGGGGCTTGTATAGTTCTCCACCGTCCCTGAGGTGCCTTCCAATGTGGCATGGATCATGGTAGGTGACCGTTTTCTCCACCTTATTTTCCAGCCGGATTTTACCGTTTTTGACAAGCTCCTGCAGAAGCTCAACGGTGTGCAAGACTTCAAAGGGCAGTTTCACCCCAAGCGTCTCCGGATACTCCTTCTTCCACATCCTGTAGCATCCGGCACAGGATGTAATCACACGTTTGGCTTTATACTTCTTTACAGCCTCAATGTTGTGTTCAAGCTGGCGTTTGAATACATCCATTCGACCTGTCATATAGGCTGGTGAACCGCAGCACCATTCTTCAGGATCCATTATCGTATAGTTTACGCCTGTCTTCTCGAGGATGTTAACGGTTGCGTTGGCTATGTTTTTCTGCCTATAGGCTGATGTGCAGCCGACGAAGTAGACGACTTCAGCCTCCTTAGGAAGCTTCTCTCTGATTTCCGGTTTAAGCCAGTCCAGCCGTGCCTCGTGTGCTTCATAGTAGGGATTGTTTTTCTCCACTATCTGCTTCATCCATCCCTGCTGTACCGGTAGTGGTCCTTTACCCAGCTCTACTGCGTCCCTTCTGAGGGCAAGCAGTATTTCCATAGGGTCGAAAGGAGAAGGCTTAGCCTCATGAATTTCATAGTATTTTGTCCTTCTCCTAGCAAAGCATTCCTCTCTACATGCTCCGCATAGAGAACATGCATAAATCAGTTCAAGGGCTTTATCCGTTAGCTCCATCTTTCCTTCATAGAGGGCTCTTGCAATAGATATTCGCCCTAGACTACTATAGGCTTCATGCTCCCATAGGTCAAACGTTGGACAGAGATTCTGGTAGCCAGCGCTCTTATCTTCACCATCGAGATATTCGTAGGTTTCCGAGATACAATACCTACATATCGTGCATAGGTAGAATATGTCACCCTTCGATCTCCAAGTTGCCACCTTTTCAAGATTGGGATATTTCACCATTCTGGTTTCCCTCCTACTCAGGGACGTAGTATCCGGGCATCAGAATGTTGTTGGGGTCTAGAGCCTTCTTGATCTTCTGGCATACTAGAAGATACCCGCGGTCTATTCTCGACAATAAATAGTCTTGGGCGAAGGGATTAACACGGTATGGATAGTAGCCGGCGTCCATATAGTTTTTGATAAGTTCTAAGAAGCATCTACGAGCTCTATCCAACTCGTCAGGCACTTTATAGGTTAAGAGCCCCACATGGTGGATTGCTCTTAAACCTGCCACATACTTCATCATGTAGTCGAAGCCATATTTAGCTGTCGTTTTCACGCCTATCTCTTGGAGTTCTAGACCAGCTTCCTTTGTGAAGGGGGCAATTGGTGAATAAAAGGATAGCCCTCCACCACGCCAGTGAGCCCAGCCCCAAAGACTTCGATGGGGACGGCCGAGCTGATCGTAAAGCACCCGATGGGCGATTTCCGCACAGTTGAGAGCATCCGCTCTATCCATGAGATAAAGTTCTGGATATTGCTTCAAAATTTCTTTCAGAGTCTTCCATTTCGCCTGTAGTGCCTCTTCGCTGTCAGCGTATATAGGACCGAAGAGAGTGTACTCCCCTATATGATGCTTCTCTTTCATCTCCTCTATCCACTCTCTGGGTAGCGGCGCCGTTCCACCGTTAATTTCCCATGGATACGTAAAGTTACATGCGAAGGAAGCTACAGCATTCGAGATGGTGACGCCCCCGCCGATGATATTATGGAGGATCACCTTACCCGTAAATTCTAAGATGTCACCCGCATTTTCAGGTTTTGGAGCTGCGATTGCAACCCAGTCGTAGGCCTTTGGCCTCGGGGCCACCCATAAACCTATCTTTGTAACAACGCCGAAGTTTGATTGAGAGAAAATACCGTCTATCCACGGTCCGAAGCCCCACTTAAATATGTGCCAGCTTTTTGAGCCAGGCAGTTGGCCGGAACCCGTTCTTACGACTTCACCCGTGGGGAGCACTACCTCCATCCCGCAGAGACATTCAAAGTGTTCACAGTAAGGCCACCATGTATGGCCCACGCCTCTGGATATGGTGTTCCCTAAAACGCTGGACTCAGGGCTTCCACCTATAACGTCAAGCATCAGGTGGGGATAGTTTTTCTCGAGTTCTCTCACAAGCTGACGGTAAGTGACTCCAGGCTCAACCACCACGTAATAAAGTTTATCATTGATTTCATGAATAGTATTCATCCTCGCTAGGTCTAGTATTAGCCCTCCAAATGGTGAAACAGGCCCTCCATATCCTTCAAACCCTCGACCACTCGTCACGTAAATTGGTACTTTCCACTTGTTAGCCCACCTCATGATTTTCTGTATCTCCACCGTGAAACGCGGCCTTACAACAGCATCCGGCCAACGTTCATAGGTTATACTGATGTCACGTGAATAGGTTGCCAGAAATGCTGGATCCGTGTATACATGCTCCTGTCCGACGATGGCTTCCAGCTCTTTTAATGCTTCTTCTTTAATCAAATCCTATCGCCCTCGTTAAATTTATATATGTTAGGAGAAGGCTATATAAATTTTAATGAATTAATAATTCTATTCGAAATATAACATTTGGCCTGCCTTTTTACGTAGACATTCCTCCCGCACAGGCTCCTCCTCGGAGAGCAGCCTATTCAATGTCCTTAAAGCTTCTGCAACCTTTACCAATGCCCCACCAAGCTCAGCTAGGTCTTCCCCACTCTTCCTAACCATGAAACTGTCTGCCGCCTTCCACGCTTCAAGACCGCTCCTTTCAGCTGTATCGTTAACTATCGCTTCAACCCGGCTGACTACGTCTTTGGGAGAATCTTTAGCGTCAAAAATTACTCCGCTACTAACGGTGAAGCCTTTCCTGTTTATGGTTACTGTAACATCGTTTTGGGCTATGAAGGGAAGCGACATCATCCTAACCAAGTAAATACTTTGCCCGCCACGGGAAACCTCCCGGATGCTCAAAAGCCCGTAAACCTTTAGTTTTCCATGAATTAAATCTTTAAGCCTATCGGGCTGCATACAGGCAGAACGCTCCCCCTGAAGCTTCAGCAGTAAACTCTAACCTTACATATATAAACTCTAAACTCTATAAACTCTTTTAAAGGAATAACTTTAAAGCCGAGAGGCAGCTTGTTTCTGCCCCTAGGTATATGGCATAAAAAGGCTAGAAGTAGTTATTATTATTTTTTACATTTATAGCGAAAGATATATATCAAAGTTTCCTGCTATAAAAAAAGAACTGGTGAGAGCCTTTGTCTGGGGAAACATCTTCTAGTGAAGGCCGACGGGACTTTTTGAAGTACGCGGTTACTGCCATCATCTGTGGTGTAGTTGCTGGCGTTGGCGGATACTTCGGCGGCGCGGCTGCAGTTCCACCGCCTAAAACGGTAACAGAGACAGTGACGAAAACCGCTGCCGCAAAGACGGTGACAGTAACAGGTCCCGCAAAAACCGTGACAGAAACCGTAACCGTAACGAAGACTCCGACACCGACACCGCCTCCAGGGAAAACCGAGGTTATCATAGGTGTCATAGCGCCGATGGCTACACGGCAAGGGAAAGTGCAGGAGAACGCTGCTGCACTAGCCATCGAGGAGATTAACGCTCAGGGAGGAATCCTAGGTCTGCCTGTAAAGATGGTTGTAGGCGACACTAAGCTTAACCCTGACGCTGCCGTGGCAGAGCTTAGAAGGCTGGTGACCGTGGAGAAGGCTGACGTGCTTACCGGAGGCTTCTCAAGCGGCATCATGGCGGCGATGATGGAGCCGATGGCAGAGTTGAAAGTCGTGTTCCTGGCAGACGCTTCATCGCCGATACATCCGAAGAAGGTGGCTGAAGAGTACGACAAATACAAGTACTGGT
>QMXU01000075.1 GCA_003662305.1 Candidatus Hecatellales archaeon | reverse complement strand
TCGCTCTGGCTTCGCCTCCGACTTCTTCAACTCTAACGGCTATGAGGCTGGCTATTTCGTCTATGAAGATTATGGATGGCTTCCCGTTCTGGGCTTTACTTCTCGCCTCATCGAAAAGTCTGGCAACGTTCTTCTCAGACTCTCCAAGCCACTTAGACATGATGGAGGAGGCGTCTACACAGTAGAAGTTTGCGTCTATCTCGCTTGCTGCGGCTGCTGCCAGAAGCGTCTTCCCGCAGCCTGGAGGACCGTAGAGGAGGATTCCCCTAGGCCAGCCAAGCGGGAACAGGTCAGGCCTTTTCGTCGGGTATACGACGGATTCTATGATGGCTTTTTTCGCGTCTGACAGGTTGGCGATGTCTTCCCAGTGCACTTGGGGTTTCTCTGTTAGCTGGTGGAGTCTGCCGTCGCCCTCGTGGGTTGCGGTCTCTCTTTCTATGGCTGTTAGAGGGCGTCCGTCTCCTCCCTGAAGCGACTTTATCCTCTGCCTGTAGGCGTCTATACGCTGCATGTAAATTTCATGTTGGGGAGAGTTAGGGTATAGGGAGCAAAGTTTCAGGAGGACTTCAACTGCTTTCTGGTATTCGGTTAGGGCTAGGCCTCTTGCTCCCTGCCTGTCAAGCCTCACCGCCTCGCTTGCATGCTTCACGGCGTAGCGTTCAAGCTCTTCTAGGGCTCCCATGGAGGCTGCACCACCTATTGAAGCTTTATCTTCCCCTCCTGCTGGAGGAGCTCTAAAGCCTCGCTGACAACCTCCCTTGGAACGTTAAGCTCCTGGCAGCACTGGGGAAGCGTCAGCTCGCCTCCATGCTGCTTGAGGTAGGCGTAAAGCATTTCTTTAACTTCTTCAGGGCTTGGGGCTGGCGGGCTTTCAACCTCAGGGGTTTCAGCTTCTCCAGCCTCGGTTAGGGCTTCAGCCTCCGGCGGCTTCACGGTTTCAGCTTCCTCTTCTGGGGGCACAGGCAGGTCGGGGTAGGTTTCTTTAAGCTTCTGCTCGGCTATGGCTGAGGCTTCCTCCAGTACGCGTTTCGCCTCTTCTGAGGAAGCTTCGAAGTTTGTGTTTATTTCAGGGGTTAAGCCTGCCTCCTCTGCTGTTCCGTTCAGGAACTCTGTTATTTCCTCCAGCTCGCTGGATACTTCTGGGATTACGGAGGTGAGCTTGCCTTTGGTTTCTTTGACTATGGAGAGAACGGGCCCCAGATGGGTTAGAATGTCTCCAACCTCTTCTATGGTTTTAAGCCTTAGGACAACTCTTTCGAGTGCCAGCTGGCTGCTTAAAACTATTTTCGCCATCTTCCTGATTTCAGCACACTCATTAGCGTAGATAACGGCGTGGGCTACGTCTCCTTGGGCTCTGGCTCCTATACAGCGCTCAAACATTTCACGGTCTCGCTGTTGGAGGCGGCTTGCAGTCTGCTCAAGCCTGCTGAGCTGAGTTTCAAACCTGAAGATGGCTTGGGCGATACGCTCTTTTAGGGGCATCCGGCTGAACAGGTCTTTTCCAACTCTGAACGAGAATATCTTCCATGTCAAGGGAACAGCCACCCCCTGAGGGGCAGGAAACCTGAAATAAAGGGAATGGAAGCCTTAGTGAAGGTGTTTTTCACCTTCCGCTGGGAAGGCTTCTGGAAGCTCTGGGAACTTTTCCTTCATACGCTGCTCTGCTACGAGAGCTGCTTCCTGCAGGATCTTCTTTGACTCCTCGCTGGAGGCTTCGGGTGTTGCGGGTGTTCCAGCTGCAACTCCTGCTTCAACCATCATGCCGTTGAGCATTTCGCCTATGCTTCCAAGCTCGTAGGAGACTTCGGGCACGATTCCTGAAAGCTTTCCTTTGAGGCTGTGGATTACGCCTGTTATAGGTGCCATGTGGGTGAGAACGTCTCCGAACTCTTCTATGGTTTCAAGTCTTAGGACCACCTGTTCTATGGCCAGCTGGCTTAGCAGGATTATCCTTGCCATCTTCCTGATTTCAGCACACTCATTAGCGTAAATGGCTGCTCTCGCATCGTCCTTCACAACTTCAGCTTCAACTATTTTCTCGAAGAGCTGCTGGTCATGCTGCTTAAGCTTGTTGGTTGCCTGTTCAAGCCTGTCCTTTTGGAGTTTAAGTCGGAAGACTGTTTGGGCTATACGCTCTTTCAGCGGGGTGCGGTGGAACCTTTCGGTTATCTTGTGGAGGGGGGACTCGCTTACTCCTCTATCCCAGTTCTTTAACATTCAGCGTTCACCTTGCCTATATTATTCTTCCTACGTTAAGGAGTGGGCTGATAAAATTATTAAGCCTTGTAGAAGCGGACTTGAGGGGTAAAAGATTCGCCTGAGAGGAGATTTTAACAGGAAAAATTCAATTTAAAGGCTTTCTTTTTTAAGGTTTCGCCTTGAAGCTCCTTTTAGAGGGGGAAGCTTAAAAGATTAAGTTTATATATTAAAAGGAGTGGAACGCCCTTTTTACATCATAACGATGGAAATCCGGACTCCATGTCGGGCGGCAGCATACGTTTAACTAGTTCCAGTATTATTATTCCCTTCCAGAACTCCCTCTTCGAAATCTTATAGTTAAGAGAGTTCACCACGCCCTCTACAAACTTTGCCAGAAGCTCAGTGTGCTCGTGGCTTTGGTTTGGCGCTATTATCTTGATGGTTGCTGTTCCGTCGCTGTTGGAGGAAAACCTGATTTCCGAGATTTCCCAGAAGTACATGTTCAAGGTTTTGCTCAAAGCCTCTAAGGGGTTTTCAAACTTGGCTGAAAGATACTTCCCATACCATACCCCCGACTCATACCATCTTTCCAGGAGATCCTTGCTTCTGGTTTCAAGCAGCTGGTCAAGGCAGTAATTTAAAAGGTCGAGGGTTACCATTACGGCTCCAGCCTTTCTCAGGGTTTCAATAAACTTGTATTTTTCTACTATTTCGGCTAGGGTGGAGTCCATTTCTTCAGCCCTTATAGCCTGCTCGAAGACTTCGTTTACAAAGCCGTAGAAGCTTTTGCCACGACGGTTGGATATTTCTATGGCTTTCCGAAGGAGGTCTCCCCTTACAGCTATGAACTTCTTATCTCCCTTCCTAGCCGAACCCAACCGGCTTCACCCTGTCTCCTTAACGAATTTCAGCAGGATTATCCCCCTGGCTAGCTCTCTAGACTTTAACCCGTAGCCTAAAGCTGTCATAAGTCCTGTTAGGAAGTTTGCTAGAAGCAGCGTGTAGGATGGAGGACATCTGAAGCCTATGCACTTCATGGTTATAGTTCCATCATCCCCGCTTGCAATGGTAAACTCAGAGATACTCCACAGGATGCCTCTTACAAGCCGTTCTGCTAAAGTTTGAGGAGTTAAGCCTGGGTCAACGGTTTTGAAGTAGCGTCCAAGCCATTCTCCAGCTTCCTTCCATGCCTCAGCCATGGTTTTCCCTTCGCTTTCAAAGGTTTTCTCCATTAGGCTTATCCACAGGCTTTCAGGGATCAAGATGAAGCCTGCTTCTCGGGCGGCTAAAAGAGTGAGATGGTTTTCGAAGATTCTTTGGAGGCTTTCACCCCTCCTTTCAGCTTTCAGAAGCTGTTCAAGAGCTTCGCTTACTAGGGAGAATAGAGTTAAGTTTTTCCTTTTGGCCATTTCTGAAAGCTTTTCAGCGATGTCAGCCCTCACTGCTAGTAGCTTTCTATTCAAAGAGTTGACACCTGTTAACAAGATGCCTGTCTTATACATAAATGTTTCTATTTATATTAAGGCAGTGTCAATTTTTAAGCATTTATTTTGACTTATGGTTAGACGGTTATGTTTTGGGTTTTTGCTTTAATTTTATTTAGGTCTTGGGGTTGGGCTGTGCTAACTGTTTGGGGGTTTCGCGCCTGGTCGACGGCTTTCAGCAGGTTCCTGTCCAGCGTAATGCCTATGATGGTCTTGTTTTTGTGGGAAATCCTGCCCAAACCTATTGCCGGATACTAGCACATAATAGCGAAATTCACGTTTTCTCGGGTTGGAGGATGGCTTGGAGGCGGCTGCGCCTGGTCATGGCCAGGGCCTCAACACAGGCTTTCAGCCATTTCAAAGTAATCTTTCAGCTATTTCCAAAATCTCCCCAACACTATAGGCAAACAGTTCCTTAAAAATATACGATTCCTTACTGTAGGTTTTTCATAAAAAATAAAGGTTAGAGGGGGTTTTTATCTTCATTATTTCATTACTACTTTTCTGGCTATGGTGACTACTGCTGCTATGGCTGCTACGGCAGCTATCAGCGACAGGATTACGGCTACCAAGATTAGCGTTGAAAGCCCGCTTACAGCTGCACCTACACCTGAAATGCTGTCTGCCAGAGAGGACACATCAGACTTTATAGCTGCTATGTCAGACTTGAGCGTGGAGACGTCGCCCTTCAGACTGGAGACATCGCCTTTAAGGCCTGAAATGTCTCCTTTGAGGGCAGATACGTCGGCTTTAACGTCTGCCTTTGCTTCGCCTATTGCTTTTCCGATGTCTGCTTTAGCTTCGCCTATTGCCTCTCCAAGCTCAGCTTTCGATGTGCCTATCTCCTTGCTGAGAGGACCTGTTATGTCTTCTGCCTTCAGCGGTGGTGTCGGAGGTGTCGTGTAGCTTACGGTTGTGGAGGCTTCACCGGTGTTTCCAGCTGCATCCACGGCTTTGGCTGTGACCGTGTAGGAGCCTAGGGCTGGAAGCTCGATGACAGTTGAGAACTTTCCGTTTGAAACTGTTGCCGTGTATTCTGTGGTGTCAGCGGTGATGGTAACACTTGTTATAGACGGGTCGTCTACGGTGCCTGAAACGGATATTTTGGCTTCGGTGGTTGTGGCTGGGGCTTTAACGGTTACTGTCGGTGCCACAGCGTCAACGTCTATGTAGGCTGTGGCTGTACCCTCATTTCCTGCTAGGTCAGCTGCTGAAACTGCTATGGTGGCTGTTCCGCTGTAGCCTTCCTTGATGGTGTAGCTACCACCCCACTTGGAAGGCGTGTCCACGGCTGCAGCTGTTTCAACGTCTACGGCTGCGGCGCCCTCCTGGGTTACGGTTATACTGCAGGAGTCTAGGTCTTCATCTGCGGTTACCACTATGGTTATGGTTTCAATGCCGTACAGGTCTTTGTCTGGGGTTACGCTTACGGTTAGGGTTGGAGGCACCGTGTCAGCTGGAACAGCTGGGAAGGTGAAGGTTGTCTCCTCTATTTCGCTTGTTGAAGAGTCGAAGGCTTTAACCGTCCAGGTGCCCTGAGGGTCGTCTTCGGCAAACGTGTATACGCCTGTTTTGGACCAGTTGCCGTCGGCGTCTGCCTGGGTTTGAGCGATGGCGATTCTGTCGCCGTCTGGGTTGAACAGCTGGATTGTTACCCAGGCGTTGGCTGTGGCTGTTCCGCTAACGTTCAGGCTTTCGCCTGGAGCATAGG
>QMXU01000074.1 GCA_003662305.1 Candidatus Hecatellales archaeon | reverse complement strand
GTGTTAGCCGTTTGGAGGGGCGTTTGGAGGGCAAGCTGCTGGTAGGGGGTTTAGCTTTGGATGGGCTTCCAGACCCGCATCTAGAGGGGGTTGGTAGCTTAGAGGCCGCCTTTCGCGCTTGGTCGACGGCCTTCACCAGGCTCCTGTCCAACGTAATGCCTATGACGGCCCTGGTTTTGTGGGAAATCCTGCCCAAAAACTATTACACCGTACTAGACCGTAATAGCGAAATTCACGTTTCCGGATTGGAGGAGGCTAAGCATGCCGTCCCTTCACGGCTTCAACCCCTCCGCAGCGGGCCATGGCCAGGCCTCAACGCAGACTTCAACCATAGGAGGCAGCTCCAATCCCACCCCACCCAAACAAAACCACCACACCACCATAAAACTAACCTCTTAAACTGACACCGCCGAGCCCATTAAAAGAAAAGATTAAATACGTGCATATGCACAATTAACTTAGAGGTGAAAGGAGAAATGGCATGGTTCGGATGGGGTGGACGTGGAGGATGGTGGGGCCCCTGGCCCGGCAGAGGTCCCTTCAGCTACCTTCCACCATGGCAAAGACCCGGATGGCTGTTTGGCAGAGGAGCCTGCTGGTGGCTTCTAGGCTATCCTTGGTGGGGCTACGGAGCACCCTACAGTTACGGTGCGCCCTACGCTGGCTGGGGGGCTTATAGGCCTCCATGGGGATATTATCCCTATGGTTGGTGGTAAAGTAAATGAGTTACGGCTATGGTTGGAGATATAGAAGAATAGGATGGATGCCCGGCCTTCCAGGATGGGCTATGACACCCTCATGGTTCGCCCCCAGCCTTCCACCGTTCCCCCAAAGCTTCACAGCCGAACAGGAAAGACAAATGCTTGAGCAGCAAGCCCAAATGCTAGAGTCGCAGATAGACGTCATCAAAAAGAGGCTTGAAGAGCTTAAATCTCAGCCTCAAGGTCAACCATCTCAGCAGCCTCAGCCTCCACAACTTCCACCGTTTCCAATGTTCCCAGCGTTTCCCCCATACATGGCTCCCCCGCCAACCCCTGAAGAAGAAATAGCAGACCTCGAAGACTACAAGCGCGAGCTTGAAGAGGAAATCAAAAGCGTAGAAAATAGGATAGCTGAGCTTAAACGGATGCTTGGAAGGAAGGGCCAGGGCTGACCCCCTCTTTTTACCTTTTTTCTTACTGGGAGAGAGTTTGAATGGTTAGAGTATGCGTGCCAACGATGGGTTGGGGAGGCCTGGACGAAGAGGTCTCAGAGCATTTCGGCAGAGCTCCAACCTTCACCCTAGTGGAGCTTGAAACAGGCGAAGTTGAGGTTGTGCCTAACACAGGGAAGCATATGGGAGGAGGCCCCCTGCCAGCTGAAGTTCTGAAGGACTGGAAGGTGAACGTTCTAATATGCTCAGGCATAGGGCCTAGGGCTGCAAACCTTCTGAAGGCTTCCGGGGTTGAAGTCTACTGCGGAAATTCCAGAACCGTCAGGGAGGCCATAGAAGATTTTAAAGCTGGAAGGCTTTTAAGGTTTCAAGGCGAATGCTCCACCTGCCCTGAACATCGGGGCCTGTAAAGGCTGGTGAAGCGTCCGCCTCCTCCAGGTGCTCTTCAAGGTTGCTGCTGGCTGTTGCAGGAGGCAAGGGAGGCTGCGGGAAGACAACGGTAGCGGTGAATCTTGCTCTCTCCCTTGAGGGCGAAGTTCAAATATTAGACTGCGATGTGGAGGAGCCTAATGTTCACCTGCTTTTAACCCATCAGCCGGCCTGGGAGAAGCCTGTAACGGTTTCCATGCCGTCCTTCAACATGGAGAAGTGTCTTCTATGCGGTAAATGCTCCGACTTCTGCCAGTATAACGCCATAGCCCAGCTTCCAAAGAGGCTGCTCTTCTTCCAGGAGCTATGCCACAGCTGCGGAGGATGTAAGCTGGTATGCCCTGCTGAAGCCATAGTAGAGGTGGAAAGGACTGTAGGAGTGGTGAAAGGCTGCAGGGCTGAAGGAGGCTTAAGCCTGGTCTACGGCGTTCTGAACGTAGGGGAGCCCAGGCCTATCCCTGTTGTTGAGGCTGTTAGAGCTGAGGCTAACCCCAAGGGAACGGTTATAATCGATGTTCCTCCGGGGGCTTCCTGCCCTGTGGTGGCTTCCATCCGGGGGGTAGACCGTCTGCTGCTGGTAACCGAGCCCACCCCCATGGGCCTCCACGACCTAGCCCTAATGGTTGATGTGGCCAGGAGGCTTAACCTCCGCTTCAGCGTGATAGTTAACAGGGCGGGCCTCGGGGGAAACAGCGTCTACGACTTCTGCCGGAGGGAGGGCATACCTGTTCTAATGGAGATACCCTACAGCCGGAGGATTGCTGAGTTCTACTCGAAGGGGGTGCCCTTCGTCAAGGCTATGCCGGAGTGGAAGGAGAAATTCAGGGAAGTCTTCCGAAGTCTTCAAGAGGGTTGAAGCATGATTAAGGAGCTTGTGGTGGTCAGCGGCAAAGGAGGAACAGGCAAAACTTCTATAACGGCTTCGCTGGCAGCCCTAGCCTCCAAAGCCGGCCTAAAGCTTACCCTAGCCGACTGCGACGTTGAAGCCTCAAACCTCCCTCTGCTTCTAAACCCCGAAGCTAGGCGTGAGGAAGCCTTCTCCGGCTCGAAGGTTGCCAGTATAGACTTGGAAAAGTGCACTCGGTGCATGGTTTGCGAGGAAAACTGCAGGTTTAAGGCCATAAAAGAGTTTAAGGTGGACGAGTTGCTCTGCGAAGGCTGCGGGGTATGCGTCCAGCTATGCCCTGCTGAAGCCGTAAAGCTGAAGGATAGAGACTCAGGACGCCTTTACGCTTCCGAAACTAGGTATGGCCCCTTAATCCATGCTAGGCTTAACCCTGGAGAGGCGAACTCAGGAAAGCTTGTGACCCTAGTACGCTATAGGGCTAGGCAGGTTGCGGCTGAAAGAGGAGGGCAGATTATTCTTTCAGATGGTCCTCCCGGGATAGGATGCCCTGTTATATCTTCTATTACGGGTGTAGACTTCGCCCTGCTGGTGGCTGAACCCACGGTTTCAGGGCTCCACGACCTCCGCCGCATCTTAGAGCTTGTCCGCCACTTCAAGGAGGTTAAGCCTATGGTGGCTGTTAACATGTGGAATGTTAATCCTAAGGTTTCAGAGGAAATTTCGGTTTTCTGCTTTAACGAGGGCTTGGAGCTGGTGGGTAAAATTGCTTTCGACGGAACCGTAGCTGAGGCTGCAGCTGGCAGGAAACCTGTTGTCGAGTATGCTCCCCGGTGTAAGGCTTCTGAGGAGCTTAGAAAGCTCTGGGGTAGGGTGAAGTCTCTTACAGGGTTGGGGTAAAACTTATTATGTGCTAAAGTACATTACTCTGGCGGGATATAAATGCCAAAAATATGTGTAAGTGCAACTGGTGCAGACTTAAACGCTCCAGTTGACCCCAGATTTGGAAGATGCGCGTACCTGCTGATAGTGGATGTGGACTCCATGAAGCTGCTTGAAGCCGTAGCAAACCCTTCTGTTATGGCTCCCAGCGGAGCAGGCATCCAAACAGCTCAGATGGTGGCAAATAAAGGCGTTATAGCTGTAATAACCGGGAACGTGGGTCCAAACGCCTATCAGGTCCTAGCGTCAGCTGGAATCCAGATTTTCACAGGAGCCTTTGGAACAGTTAGGGAGGCCGTTGAAGCCTATCGGGCTGGCAGGCTTACACCCGTTGCGGGCTCGTCCCCTATGAGTGTGGGCAGAGGTATGGGGATGGGTATGGGGATGGGTAGAGGATTAGGCATGGGCAGAGGTATGGGAGCTGGTATGGGCAGAGGTATGCCCCCGGTTCCAATGCCGTCTCCTCCGTCCAGAGAAGAGGAAATATCAATTTTAGAAGCCCAAATGGAAAGCTTAAAGAGCCAGCTTGAAGAGGTTAAGCGAAGGCTTAGGGAGCTTAAAGGAGAAGAATAATCTTCTTCCTCTTTTTAACTGTGCTTTTGCATCCGTCAGCTTCGAAGGGGCTTGCTCATGAAACTTTAAAATCCCAGCTGAGGCTAAACGTTATCATAATGTGAACATCGTTAGCCTTGAACCCTTAAAGCCCTCCGGGTGAAAGGTGGTTTAAGTGTGGAAGTGGTGTAAGCGGTGGGCTGGGCCTGGAAGGCCTATGAAGCCCAGAACCATAGGGTTTGAGCCTAGGGGCTTCCAGATGGTTCCCCTAACCCTCGACGGAATGCGCATGCCTGAGAGAGGTCCTCCAATCCTTTTAAGCTACGACGAGCTGGAAGCTTTCAGGCTGGTTTTCTATGAAGGGTTAACCCAAGAGGAGGCGGCTAAACGGATGGGGATTTCCAGGGGAACCCTGTGGCGCTGCCTGGAAAATTCTAGGCGAAAGCTGGCTGCAGCCTTGGCTGAAAGAAGAAGAGTTGTAATAGCTGAGTAGCCGTTTTTCATGTCGTGGCTTAAGCCTGTTCTCCCTTGAGGATTCTGTCTATTTCCTCGGAGATTTTCATGAAGGTTTTCGCGATTGGATGGTTCGGGTTTGAGGCTACTATCGGCTTTCCAAGGTCTGAGGCTTCGCTGACCGTGGGGTCTAACGGTATGGTTCCCAGCAGTTTGATTCCTGTCTGCTGAGCTATCCGTCTTCCAGCTCCAGACCTTAAAACGTCGTAGGTTGCCCCGCATTTCGGGCATACGAACCCTGCCATGTTCTCTATTATTCCTATAACCGGAGCGTTAAGCTTCCTTGCGAACTCTATTGCCTTTTTAACCACCAGCTCGGAGACTTCAGACGGTATTGTAACTATCACCGTGCCGTCGACTTTAGGTATGCTCTGCATGACGGTTAAGGCTTCATCTCCAGTTCCGGGAGGAAGGTCAATAAGCAAATACTCAAGCTTCCCCCAGACGATTTCGCCTAGGAACTGCCTGATAGCTGAGGATTTTAAGGGGCCCCTCCAGATTACAGGTGTTTCATCGCTTGGAAGCAGGAAATCCATGGACACCACTTTCACGCCCATGGGGCCTATGGCTGGGAAAACTCCTGGAGGCCCAGCTTGAAGCTTTTCACCTCTAATCCCAAGCATTTTAGGTATGCTGGGCCCTGTGATGTCAGCGTCTAAGATTCCAGTGGTTTCCGGGCCGTACTTGGCGGCTAAGGCCATAGCCGTGTTGGCAGTTACGGTGCTCTTCCCAACTCCTCCTTTCCCGCTTAGAATTACGAGTTTACGTTTAACTTTAGCCATGGACGCCTCTATCCGTTGCTGGAGGATTTTGTATTGCTCTTCAACGGGCTTACGTTCCACCGCTGAACCCTTCCCGGCAAACTTGTTTAGTTTACCTCTAAAGCGAGCACAGGGCTAATACATCTTTCGCTTAGCTTGGCTGCAGGGCTGGGGGGAAGTTTGCCAGCCCCCTTGTTCTGTGAAAATACACATAAATATAAATTTTTACGCTTACAGCCCCCGAAAATCCGGTTTCTTACT
>QMXU01000073.1 GCA_003662305.1 Candidatus Hecatellales archaeon | reverse complement strand
TACAAGTACTGGTTTAGGATAACGCAGAATAACGGAGCCTCATTCGCCTTCGACATGGCTGACATGCTTGACATGCTGAAGAAATATGGAGTAGATGTAAGTAAGATATACATAATCAGGGACGAGCACATATGGGTTGACGCTGTTGAAGAGTTCTTTAATCCGCTGCTCGATGAAAGAGGCATAGAAGTAGTTAAGAACGTGAAGGTTCCGAGAGGATATACGGAATATGAGCCGTTAATCATAGAGGCACATGATGCTGGCGCTAAAGTTATTCTCCCAATTCTCGCCATCGCGGGAACGGGAGATGTTTTAGTTAAGCATTGGGCTAGGCTGCAATTGCCGGTATTACTGGCGGGACACGACTTAGCAGCTTTAGATTTAGGATTTTGGGAGAAAACTGAGGGAGCAGCTAACTATTACATATTTATTGCTGACGGCGGAGTTGTGCAGACAGCCCCGCCCACAGAAATATGCAAGAAGTTTATTGAAAACTACACGAAAAAGTATGGTTATCCGCCGGAAGCACATCAAGGCTATGGTGCTTACGACGCAGTTTACCTTTACAAGATGGTTGTGGAGGCTGCTGCAGCAGCTGGAGAAGCAAACCCGTTTGACTCGGATGTTGTCGTTAAATACTTGGAAAAGTACACTCCTGATAACCCTGCGGTGCTAACTCGGAGAATAGCGTTCTATCCTCGGGGTCATGAATATAAGTGGGATCACGACCTCGCATGGGGTAGCAATCTTGTTAGAAACTGGATATCCCAGTGGCAGGATGGAAAACAGTATATAATATGGCCTAAGGAAATGGCCAACAGCGAGCTGAAGTTCCCACCTTGGTTCACAAAGTAATCCGAAAAACCCAAAATCCACCCTTTTATTTTTGATTTAGGTGGAAGGGTATGATTGAGCTTCTTATAAGGATTCTTATTTATGGTGCGACTGTAAGCGGTATTTGGGCGCTTGTCGCCTCCGGTTTCACTCTGATATTTGGTGTCTCAAGAATACTGAATTTCGCTCACGGAGCGTTTTTCATTCTTGGAGCTTACTTCGGGTTAGCTCTCATCCACAGTGTAGGTCTTGACCCCTACCTTTCCACGATAGTCGGCATGATTATGGTTGGGCTGCTGGCTGTAGCCGCGTATAGAGGCATGATGGCGCCGATAAGAGAGCATGAAGTAATGATTATCATTGTGACTTTGGCGCTGGCTTTGATTCTTGAGCAGTTTATACTTTTAACTTTCGGAGAGCATGGCGTGTCCTTTCCCTCCATGATTAGAGGCGTTGTGTGCATAGGAGGCGTGCCCATACCAAGCATAAGACTTTTCACCCTTGTAGTCGCAGTTGTCGCCCTAATCCTGCTGGGCGTCTTCATTAATAGGACAAGGCTTGGAAAAGAGATAACCGCGGCGTCCCAGGATGCTGAGGCTGCGATGCTTGTCGGCTTGAACATTGGTAAGCTGTTCATGATTACCATGTTTGTGTCAGCTATTCTTGCGGCGCTGGGAGGGTCGCTGTTCGCTCAGATTTACGCGGCAAACCCCTTTCTAACACTTAAAGCTTTGGTCTTCGCTTTCGCCATAGTCATTCTTGGAGGGCTGGGAAGCGTTAGGGGAAGCGTGATAGCAGCCTTCATAGTGGGGTACACGCTTACCATCGTAATCAGCCTTTACGGTGCAAGATGGTCTGAGTTCGTCGCCATGATTATCATTATAGCCATCCTCATATTCAGGCCTACAGGGCTGTTCGGGGTTAAAGAGTGATGAGAGGCTTTAACCTTCGAAGCAGGAAGCTTCCCGTGATGGTTTTTTTAATAATTGTAGCTGTGATTACACCTTGGTTTATGCCTGACGCGTTCACCTATATTCTTGGTTTAACCTGCCTCTTCATGATTCTCACGGTAAGCTGGGATTTAATGGTAGGCTACACGGGGCAGGTGAACTTGGGACACACCGTCTTCGTGGGTATAGGGGCTTACACTACAGCCCTCCTGCAGGTTCCCTCTAGGTTTCAAGGAACCTTTCTCAGCCCCTTGGCCGGGATGCCTGAAATCTCCATTTTCGCCACGATTTTCCTGGGGGGAATAGCAGCGGGAATCGTAGGGTTCATAATAGGAGTTATAACTCTCAGACTTAGAGGATGGTACTTCGCCCTGGTTACAGCAGTTCTGCCGCTGGTTTTCATAGAAACCACGGTTATATGGAGAGAAATCTTTGGAGGAGAAGAAGGATTCTCGGTGGGGCTTGAAAAGGCTCTCGCCCCAGCCTCTACCGGGAAGTACTATATTGCCCTCATCATCATGCTTATCTCCGTGGCGATAATGTTTACCATAGTAAACAGCCGGATAGGGCTGAAATTCAAGGCGATAAGAGACGACCTGGACCTTGCTGAGGCTGTCGGAATAGACACGGTGAAATATAAGGTTCTAGCCTTCGTTATAAGCTCGTTTTTCGCTGGGATAGCTGGTGCAGCGATTGTTCACTACAGGGTTACCGTGTCCCCTGACCTGTATGATGTCCCGCTGATGCTTCTCATCATCCTCGCAGCGGTTATCGGGGGCTTAGGCACAATATTCGGCCCGCTAATCGGAGGACTCATCATCTACTTGACGAAGTACTGGTGGTTGAAGGGGGCTATGGCAACCATTGCGGCAACAGGGCTGCCGATAAACGACGACATAATCCTTTACGCAATACTCGTCGTCATCGCAATCCTTGCACCTGAGGGGCTGTGGATAAAAGCCAAGAAACTAGCGAAAAGATGAAACTTGGTCGCTGGGTAAACATAAATTCTCTTGGCTTACAGGAGACAGCTTCAGTTTAGAGCAGTTCGAAATAGCGTTTTTCCAGGCTTTTCAGGGAGTCTGCTGTTCCTCTTTCAACGATTTCCCCTTTAATCAGGATGTTCACCCTGTCAGCCAGGTCGAAGGCTAAGCGGATGTTCTGCTCTACAATCAGTATCTGCGTTTCAGTCTCCTTCTGTATCTTTTTTATGGCGTCTCTTATACGCCATATGGCTATGGGCGCGAGTCCCATGGACGGCTCATCCATCAGGAGAAGTTTAGGCTTAGCCATTAAAGCCCTGCCTATTGCCGCCATCTGCTGCTCTCCGCCGCTCGCCATTTTGGCAATATGGTTTCTTCTCTTTTTAAGCTCCGGGAAAATGCTGTAGACAAATTCTAACTCGTCATCGCAGTCTTTTCTGGCCGCTCCAAGCCTGAGGTTGTCTTCAATGGTCATGTCCGGGAAAAGCCTTCTCCCCTCCTGGCATATGGAAATCCCCTTACGTATCCGCTCGTGGGGTTTAAGTCCTGTCAGGTCTTCACCGTTAAATTTTATTTTACCTTCAGTTTTAACCAGCCCAACAATCGATTTCAGCAGAGTTGTCTTACCGGCGCCGTTCGGGCCGAGAATGGCAACGGTTTCCCTTTTACCCACATCGACGCTGACATCCCTCAGTATGAGAGCCTTCTCGTAGTAGGCCCTCAAATTTTCGACTTCAAGCACCTTCATAGCCGACACCCAGGTAGGCTTCAACCACCTTCGCGTCGTTAACCACTTCTTCAGGGGCTCCCTCGCAGAGGAGGCGGCCGTAGTTTAGAACTAGAACTCTTTCAACGTGGTCGAAAAGCTCTTTCAGCTTATGCTCGATGATTATCATGGTCATGCCTTTCTCTTTCAGCCTTTTAATGACTGCTCCTAATTCTGCTCCTTCCTTCGGACTTAGCCCTGAGAAGGGTTCGTCTAGCAGCAGCATCTTCGGGTTGGTTGCCAAGCCCATTCCAATGTTTAGCCTTCTCAGGTCTCCCTGGGGAAGGTCCTTCGCCAGGTAGTCTCTTTTTCCCCAGAGTCCCATCTCTTTGATGAATTCTTCTTCTCTTTCGGTGATAGCTAAAAAGTTTTCAAGCACAGTCATGTTTTTGAAAACTCTAATTATCTGGAAGGTTCTGGTTAAGCCCAGCCTAACCAGTTCATGCGGTTTTTTACCTGTTATGTTCATGCCCAGAAATTCCACTCTTCCAGAGGTGGGCTTCATAAATCCTGATATAACATTGAAAAGGGTTGTTTTACCAGCCCCATTTGGGCCGATAATGCCCAGGCATTCACGCTCTTTCACTTCAAAGCTTACGTTGCTTACAGCCTCTAGTTCTCCAAATTTTTTTGTTAAATTTTTAACTTTAAGCATAGGAGCTCATCTATCATTTCATCAAAGTAGAAGGGTATTTAAAGATTGCTACCTGTCTTAGGGCTTTCCCAAACAGGATACAGCCGCCTGTTAGGCTGAAGGAAAAAAGGAAGATTTCGGAGGGAGGGCTAGGCTCTTACGGGTATAGCCTTCCAGAAGTAGCCGTATATGCCGTCGCTACGCCACAGGTACAGCCTTCTGAAGCTTAACTCCACAGGCATGTCGGCTTCTAGCTCCTTCACTTCCACGTCGGTTAGCTCGCAGAAGATTCTGCCTCCACCATCCAAGTTGACAAGTCCTATGGGCACCCCTCTCAGGAAGTCAAAGGAGAACGAGAAGAGTTTACCCCGCCTGTTGCACAGTCTGACCTCCTCAAAATTGTCTTTGGTACGGCATTTAACGCAAACACGCTGAGGGGGATACTGAACCGTACCGCAGGTTTTACATTTAACCCCGTGCAGGGGGTATATTCGGTTGCGCTCCCTCCAGATCGCCACGGCGCTAGGATATGAGACTGCCATGGGAACCCTGGGCTCCGGCATCTTTACAAGTTCACGCCATTTCAGGTAGGTGACGTAGTCGGGTACCATACGCTTCGATTGGAGGTGAACCTTCACACCCCTCCTTTTACCCTTAAGATTCTCCACGTTTTCTCCAGCCTGGAAGAGGAAGGCATCGCTGCCGTTTCCATAGCTTGCCAGCAGAAACCTGTCACCTGGCTTAGCGTCTTCCAGAGCCGCTACAAACAGCATTAAAGAGTGGGCTGCACCCGTGCTACCTACAGTTCCAATTAGGGGGTCTTGAAGCTGGGTTTTAGGGTCTAAACCTAAGCCTTTAGCCAGACCCATGGCTCTTCTGGTATCAGGCGCGTAAAAGACTGCTTTGGTTAGGTCGTTGGGGTTTACTCCAGCCTTCTTCATTAGGCCCAAGGCAGTCTCTCTGACCACCTGCAGGTATCCTCTCGTGTAGACGAAGCGTTCCTCCCACGACTGCACGTACGAGTCAACATCTCTACGCCACACATCGTATATTTCATCTGAAACAGAGTAGCAGTCCTCCATGGTGGCGACCACGTTTTCACCGCCCACCAAGAAGGCAGCCGCACCATCTCCGAACGTCTGCTCGAAGCCGGACCCGGGAGCAGCAAGACGACAGTCAGCAGCGACAACTAGCACCTGCCTTGCCGAGCCTGCTTTAACCATGTCGGAGGCAGCCTTTAGAGCGGTGGTTCCTGCTTTAAGCGAGTTGGCGAAGTCTGCTGTGAGGATGTCGCGTCGAAG
>QMXU01000072.1 GCA_003662305.1 Candidatus Hecatellales archaeon | reverse complement strand
TAATGAATATAAAAATAGGGGAGAGGATGTTTTACTCGCTCTTAAGCTTCTTGTATGCCACGTATTCCGGTCCAAGTAGCTCTCTTACCAGCACAACCCTCTGAATGTTGGTTGCACCCTCAGCACCTATGCAGTAGGACATGATGCCTCTCCATCCCATCTCCACGGGGCATTCTTTGGTGTACCCGTAAGCTCCATGCCATATCATAACTCTCTCGCAGGTTTTAAGCGCTAAAGGCGGAGCCTTCAGCTTGCACATGGATATCCACTTGGCAACTTCCCTCGCTGAGAACTTTCCTTCCTTATATTTCATGTCGTTCATCCAGGCGGTCTTGTAGACAAGGACTTTTGTGGCTTCCATCTCCGTCCAGAGGTCTGCAAGCTCGAAGCTTATGCCCTCATACTTGCCTATGGGCCATCCGAAGGCTTTCCTCTGCTTGATGTAGTCCATCCCTATCTCAAGCACTCTGCGGGTAACTCCTATGGCGCTTGCCGCTATTATGAGCCTAGCGTTGTCGAAGCCTTCCATCGTGTAGTAGAAGCCTTTTCCTTCCTCTCCAACCCTGTACTCGTCTGGAAGCCTGACCTCTTCCATCTTGAAGCCGCCAGTAGATATCGCCATCCTGCCGCAGTCGTCGAAACGCTTCGTAATCTCAATTCCAGGAGCGTCCATGGGAACGAAGAAGGAGGTCATACCCCTGTGAGCTGCCTCCGGCGGGGCTGGAGAGGTTCTAGCTGTAATCCAGAATCCTCCACCATACTTCTTAGCTTCCTCAGTGCCGCTGATATACATTTTCTCTCCGTTTATAATCCACTCGTTTCCTTTCTTGGTGGCTGTGGTTTTGAAGGCAGCTACGTCTGAGCCTCCGCCGGGCTCCGTTGTCGCTATGCCCACAAACTTTTCGCCTTTAATGGCAGGCTTAACGTATTTTTCTCTAACCTCTTCAGAGCAGTATTTGTCCAGCGTGAAACCCCATGCTCCTTCAACCACTATGAAGGCTGCCGCGGTGGCTATGGTTATGTCAGCGTAGCCTATCTCCTCGCCTATGATGCAGTGGGTTATCCAGTCGACTCCTGCTCCTCCATGCTCCTTGGGAACTGTTGGAAGCAGAATGCCAAGCTCAGCCATGCCCTTCCAGATTTCCCTCGGAATCTCGCCTTTATTGTCCATCTCCCTGACTTTCTCTATCGGCATATTTCTTTCGCACCACTCTCTGACAGCCTTCCTTATCAGCTCTTGGTCTTCGGTGAAGGTAAAATCTAAAGGCATACTTTACCCTCCTATTCGGTTTGGGTTTTTCTATGTCTTAAATTCATATATAAAGGCTCTCAACCCCAACAGGAACCGGGCCTCCGCAACGCATAAACCTTAATTAAATGCTTCTTGGAAAACTGGTTAGGAGGCGGGGGTAGCCAAGTTTGGTCAAAGATACCTGCTCGTCCAGGCAGGTATTGAAGGCGCAGGAATGAGGATCCTGTCCCGAAGAGGCCTTAAAAGCGTGGAAAGGCCGCGGAAGGGTTCAGGGGTTCAAATCCCCTCCCCCGCATCACCGCCTCTTTTAATCCTCCATTAGGAAGAGTTTTAGGATTTTCTTGACTGGTTTCACCCTTCATTTTAGCAATAGCCTCTCTAAGGGCATTTTCACAGATTTTAGAGATGTTTAGTCCTAGTTCTTTGGCTTCTTTTAGGAGGTCTTCATCTATTCTCATGCTTGTTAGGCGTTTCCTACCCATAACGCAATCACTATATATCATTGTATATACAATTATATATAAGTATTTTAATGCCTTAATAAAAATTGGTGACATAAAAAATGGCACATCGTAGGAGAAATGAAGATTTAGAATTTTTTTGGTATCTTAGTGGTGGTATAACACAATACTCAACTATCTTCGTAGCTCTAGTCTTCGGAACCTTTTCTGTTCTAACAATCCTTTCAAATCAACCACAAAATCTCATTTTGATAGGTATATACCTAATTATCTCTCTCGGAGGAGGGACTCTTATAATTTGCAAGTTAAGGATTTGCGTTATTGGCTCTCACAGACATATGCCAGAGAGCTGGAGATTGAGGTTACGTGATCGTGACCCGTTATTTAGATTCTTAGGAAATAATTATGTTTGGTTTGGGATATGGGGAGCGTGGTGTGCTTTATCTGTTGTGGCGTTGCTTGCGGTAATTTCATCTTAAAGTTATAGCTGTCCGTCAGTCATTAAAGGCGTTATTTAACTCTTACGAGAGGGTGCCTTTGCTTCAGGTTTTTGTCGATTAGCCCTAGAAGGCATAGATTTCCAAGGGTTTGAATGATAACGGTTTCATCTGGGTCTTCCAGGTTTACCCTTGGTTTTTCTCCCCTCCCCTCTAGGAGCTTCCATAGGTGGCTTCCAACCTCACGTTCAACCTCCTTGGAGGACAGCTTCCCTTTAAACCCTCTCCTCTCCATCCTCACGCAGAAGGTTTCCTCGCTTCCAATTGCGTCCACGTATTTCCGCACTCGCTCTTTTAGGATTTCCATAAGGTTCTCCGGGCTGAAGTGGAAGGACTCCTCGTAAGGGATCACTCTGCTGACAGGGATGAACGGTTTGGCTTCAACGTCGGCTAGGAAGGCTTCCAGGTCTTCAACTTCCCCGGCTAAGACTTCTTTGAAGCCTGTTCTCCTGAAAGCGCCCATACTCTTAATTTCCTTGAGGACAAACCATTCGGAGCCTCTCTCGCAGATGACGAGGACGCCAACCATGTCAGCCACCTGAAGGCTACACCTTCCGGCTCTGCCTGCACGAGAATTCGGAATCTAAAGAAAAATATATAGATATAGAAGCTTTTTTAATGCCAGCCCTCCGGCTTACAGGTTTGCGGGGTGGAAGAACTGCTCAAGGTGGGTTGGCATGCTCGCTGAGGGAGTCTACATTGTTGGAGCGGGAATGACTGCCTTCAGCGCTAAGCTTCACGCGAATAAGACAGGTAGAGAACTGCTGGTTGAAGCCTCCCAAGAAGCAGTTAAATCCGTTGATAAAGGGATAATGCTTCACAAGGATGTTGAAGCCCTTTTCATAGGATATTTCACCCCTGAATATTACGAGCATCAAAGCCATATCGGGCCTCTTGCAGCCACATGGCTCGGCTTAACTCCCAAGCCAGCCTTCAGAACGGAGATAGCCTGCGCAAGCTCTTCCGCAGCCCTCTTCGCAGGCGTTACAGCCGTTGCCTCCGGCCTTTACGACGTGGTCTTGGTGGCTGGAGTTGAAAAGATGACAAGCCTTGAAACTGAGAGGGTTACGGAGGCTTTAGCCCTGGCATCAGACGACCTTTCAGAGTCTAAGGTTGGAGCAACCTTCCCAGGCCTTTACGCTCTCCTAGCCCAAGCCTACTTCCGCCGTTACGGGGTTACATGGGAGCAGCTTCAAAGGGTTCCCATAAAAAACCATTACAACGGCTCCCTTAACCCTAAAGCCCACTTCCAGCAAACCATAGGCCAGATAGCTGAAAAAGTTGGGAAAAAGCTTGGCGTCCAGTATAAGGACGAGCTGGACTTCCTGAAAAACTCGCCTTTCAACCGGGTGGTAGCCTACCCGCTGAGGCTTTTCGACTGCTGCCCCATCAGCGACGGAGCCGCCGTAGCCATCCTGGCTTCGGGGAGAGCTGCGAGAAGGTTCACCGATACGCCGTTGAGGCTGCTGGGTGTAGGGCTGGGAACGGATAACGTGGCGCTTCAGGACAGGGCTGACCTCACATCGCTGGTTGCAACCCGCAACGCGGCTGAAGCAGCCTACAGGACGGCGGGTATCTCGCCTAAAGACTTAGATGTGGTTGAAGTTCACGACTGCTTCACCATAGCTGAATGGCTGGCTGTAGAAGACTTAGGGCTGGTTGGCAGAGGCGAGGCTCCCAGAGCCTACGAGGAAGGATTAACGGGGATTGAAGGGGAAATTCCTGTTAACACGGATGGAGGCTTGAAGGCTAAAGGGCATCCTGTTGGAGCCACCGGGATAGGTATGCTAAACGAGGTTTGGCATCAGCTTCGCGGGACAGCTGGCAGAAGGCAGATTAAAAATAAGGCTGAAATAGGGCTTGTCCACAACGTTGGAGGCAGCGGAGCCAGCGCCGCGGTTTTCATCTTCGGGAGGTGAAGATGGATGAGCGAGGGACATTTAAGCCTCTTCTACAGGGAGCTTGAGGCTGGAAGGCTTACCGGGAGCAAGTGTAAGGCGTGCGGGGAGGTCTTCGTACCTTCGAGGCCCTTATGCTCTCGGTGTGGAGGTGAAACTGAAACCATAAGCCTGAAAGGTGAGGGAACCGTTGAGTCCTTCACGGTTATCCATGTTCCACCAGTCTTCCTTAAGGATGCTTCCCCCTACATTCTCGCCTTGGTGAGGCTGGAGGAGGGAGCCCTCGTAATGGGCCGCCTCATAGGCTACGACCCCAACAAGCCTGAAGAAGTTGAAATAGGCGTAAAAGTGAAGTTCGAAGCCCTAAAAGAGAAGCACGGAGAAAAAGAGGAGGCAATCGTAGCCTTTAAACCTTAGAAGGCTGAAACCATTTTAATCGACTTCCACGCCTTAACTTTAGGGCGGTCCCTAAAGGGCGGGGGTCGCCAAGCCTGGTCAAAGGCGCAGGATTCAGGATCCTGTCCCGAAGGGGTTCGCGGGTTCAAATCCCGCCCCCCGCACCACCATCAAGAGAAGAAGCCTGGAAGAATGCCTTATGGGAAGGTTACCTCTCTTCGAGGTTTACCCCAAGCTTGAAGGCGCCATCCCCTGGAAGCCCATAGGAAATTTTCCAACCCCTGTCAGAAAGCTTGAAAGCCTTGGAGAGCACACGGGAATAGGCGACTTCTACCTGAAGGATGACAGCCGAAGCTCAGCTTTCTACGGCGGAAACAAGGTGCGAAAGCTGGAGTTCCTGCTCGCCGACGCCCTACGGAAGAAGGCTGACACCGTGATAACAGTTGGCGCCGCCGGCTCCAACCATGTTCTAGCCACATCCATCTTCGCCGGGAGGTTCGGCATGAAAGCCGTGGGCATACTCTTCGACCAGCCTCCAGCAGCCTACGTGAGAAGAAACCTCCTGCTCAACCTCTACTTTAACACCGAAATATTCTACGCGTCTTCGATGCGCGAGGTCTCCTCCATACTTCGAGAGGTCATGTCCAAGGTTCAGGGTAAACCATACTATATTCCGGTTGGGGGAAGCACCAGGCTCGGCTGTTTAGGCTTCGTGAACGCCGGCCTTGAGCTTGGAAGGCAGGTGGAAGCCGGGGAACTGCCTGAGCCAGACTACCTTTTCGCTGCTGCCGGAACCCTAGGCACCGTGGCTGGCCTCTACTTGGGCTGCAGGCTTTCAAGGCTTAAAACAAGGGTTATCGGGGTAAGAGTTACCGGTAGAGAGATTTGCAGCCCTGAAAGGTGGGCTCTTCTAGTGAACCACACCTCAGTCCTCCTCCATCAGACGGATCCAAGCGTTCCGGAAGTGAAGGTTTCAGCCAGCGACGTAACGCTTCTCGAGGATTACCTAGGTCGAGGATACGCCTGGTTTACGGAGCAGGGTGTGAGGGCTGTTTCCCTGATGAAGAGGCTTGAAGGCGTAACCTTGGAGGGAACCTACACGGGTAAGGCGTTGGCAGGAGCCCTAGACTACGTGGAAAAGCACGGGCTTAAAGACAGGGTAATCCTCTTCTGGAACACCTATAACTCTGTTGACCTCTCCCCTCTAACCG
>QMXU01000071.1 GCA_003662305.1 Candidatus Hecatellales archaeon | reverse complement strand
TTCTGAAGCAATTCGGCTCGGTTGAAGGCGTTTTTAAGGCGGGCAGGGAGGAGCTTACAAAGGTTAAGGGCGTAGGAGAAAAGCTTGCTGAAAGAATTAGAAGGGTGATTGAAGCTGGCTACGTGGAGGAGGACTAGCTCTGCCTTCTTATACGCCTGATTCTTTCCAGGGCTTCCAGGTGCGAGTTTACCAGTTTCAGGAGGTCTTCCAAGGCTTTCGGGCTGGTTTCAGCCTTGACAGCCTTTTCAAGCCTTTGAAGGTTTACGGTTAGGGTTTCCTCTAGGGTTGAAAGTGCTAGGGGGGTTAGGGCGGAGGGCACCTCCTCGTCTGATTTAACTATTAAAACCTTCCTGTTGCATTTGGCGCAGTAAACCTCGCCGGAGGTTAGCTTGAAGAGGGGGGAGCCGCATTGGGGGCATGCCTCCTCCAGCATGGAGGCTCCTGTCTTAAGCAGTTCAGCCATACGTTTCAGGTCTTCACCCAAGCTTTTCAGCCTCAAATAAACCTTCGCTGAGGACGCTTTAAAGCGTGCTGGTTTCCGGGGGGGTAAATTTTAAAATATTTAAGGGTGGTGAACACTATTGGCATTACGTGTTTTCAAGATTATAGGGGAGGTTTAACCCGTGTCCAGGCGTAAGCGGAAGATTGAAGAGTACGAGCGGAACATAGCTCAAGCCATGGAAATCCTTCAAGCCATATCAGAAGACACTACGACGCCTAGGAACATTAGGAGGGCGGCTAAGAACGCGATGGACTCGCTTCAAGACCAGAGCTTAAGCCATGCGGTTAGGGCAGCCAACGCCATAGGCATTCTAGACGAAATCTCCCAAGACCCCAACATGCCGCCTTACACTAGAACCCGTGTTTGGAACGTGGTAAGCATCCTCGAAAACATTAAGGATTAAGCCTTGAAGAGCCTCCATGGAGGACGGAGAGAATCCGGTTTAACAGGCTTTTGTTGCCCGCTGCCAGGAAGGACAGTTTAAACCGTGGTGTGCTCGCCGGAGAGTCTAAGCGTCCTCCAGCTTCATCAGTTATCAAGCCTCCTGCCTCCCGTATTATCAGTTGCGATGCTGCTAGGTCCGTAACCCTCATTCTGCTTCTAATCTCGACGAAGGCGTCTAAGCGTCCTGAAGCCACGTAGCACAGCTCTAAGGCGTTAGCTCCGAAATGCCTGCTGTGCTTGGCAGCCCTGAGAAGCCTTAGGAGGCTGCCGGCTTTCTCCTCCGGTATGGGAGGGTTTAAGTCTACGCCTACGAGGGCGTCCCTTAGGCTTTCAGTTTTCGAGGGGGCCAGCGGTTTGCCTTCTAGGAAGGCTCCTCCATTTTTTAGAGCCCAGAAGGTTTCGCCGTGATACAGGTCTTGGACTACTGCGGAGTGGACTGCTGAAAGCCTAGGCCTGTCGGCTGCAGCCAGTGAAACACAGCAGAAGGGTATCCCTCTGAGGGCGTTGTTCGTTCCGTCTAGGGCGTCAACTATCAGGTATCCGCTTCTTCCGCTTCCTATTCTTGTTGCACCCTTCTCCTCGCTTACCACCATGCAGGAAACCTTTTTCTCTCTGAGCTTTCCGAAAACTGCCTCCTCGGCTACGGCGTCTATAAGCCTGGTTCGGTCTCCTCCAGCCCCGCGGCCCAGCGGCTTCCACGCCTTTTTCACGCCTATCAGGGGTTGAACTCTACGCCTGACTTCGGAGGCGATTTCCTTTAGGAGTTCCACGTTTAAGCTCAAGTTGGATGTGCCTCCTTCTAAGGTAAGGCTACTCTTGGAGGGTTTAAAGGTTAGCCTTCCCAGCTGGGAGGGGAAAAGCTTATTGGTTTCAGAAGCCCAGCCCTAGAGGGTTTAGAAGTTGAAGGTTGAGGACTACCTGAGAGTTTTCTCCGGGCTTGCGAATTCTAGGGGCAGGCTCTACGGGCTTTTAAGCCAGCTTTACGTCAGACCTCCGGACAGCGAGTTTCTCAGGGAGCTTTTCAGCCAGGAATTTGAGGAGATAATTTCAGGCCTCCTAGCTCAGCCTACCATTACAGGCGAGCTCAGCGAAGGCTTAGGGCTGATAAGGAAGTTCATCGGCGAGTGGCGGAAGAAAAAATTGGAGAAAGCCTTAGAGGCTGTTGTCTCTGAGAGGGATAGGCTGCTTGGAGGGCGGAGGCTGCCTCCGCCATGCGAGTCCGCCCATGTAAGCGGGGAAACCGCCGGGGTTACCCTGTTTTATGGTAAGGTTGGAGTTAAGATTCCTGAGAGTGCTGAGGAGCCTCCGGACCATTTAGGCTTCGAACTGGACTTCATGAGGTTTCTCTGCGGGGAGGAGGCTGCAGCCTGGGGGGAGGGAAACCTTGAGAAGGCTTTAAGCCTCATCGGAATGCAGGACTCCTTTTTAAAGCAGCATTTGAAGGCGTGGATTCCAGGGTTCTGCGACCTCATGTTCGAGGAGGCAAGGCTGGACCTTTACAGGGGGCTTGCCAAGCTGACTAAGGGGTTTCTAAGCCAGGATGAAAGCCTGTTAAACGAGTTTCTAAGCGGAATGGCGGAAGCCCTTGAAGGGTTTGAACCAGAAAATATGGAGGGAGTTTAGGGGATTCCAAGCCTGGCGCATTCCCTGTCAACTTGCTCCTGTATTTTGGCTATGTCCTCGTCGGTTAAATGCCGGAAGCGCCCTTGAGGCTTAAGGTATTCGGCTACGGGTTTACGTTTGGGGATTTCAACGGTTACCCTAAGCTCTCCGTCTACGATTTCGTAGAGGGGGAAGAAGCCTGTTTGAACCGCCAGCCTTGAGATTTCCACTGAAAGCTCTGGGGGAAGCCTCCACCCCGTAGGGCAGGAAGCCAGAACGTGAAGGTAGGCTGGGCCTTCCATTTCAGCCCCACGCTTAGCCTTGTTCGCTAGGTCTAGAGGGTAGGCTACGGTTGCAGTGGCCACGTAGGGAACCCTGTGGGCGGCCACGATAGCAGGCATATTCTTCTTCCAGGTTAGGTTTCCTCTTTTCACCTTTCCAACCTGGCTTGTGGTAGTCCAGCACATGAAGGGTGTGGCTCCGGAACGCTGAATACCCGTGTTCATGTAGGCCTCGTTGTCAAGGCATACGTAGAGGAAGTTGTGTCCGCGTTCAAGGGCGCCTGAAAGAGATTGGAGGCCGATGTCGACGGTTCCACCGTCTCCAGCCAGAACCAGCACGTTGGTTTTACGCTTCTCCAGCAGGCCTTTTCTCGCTAGAACTTTAAGGCCGGCTTCAACTCCGGAGGCTACGGCGGCAGCGTTCTCGAAGGCCACGTGAATCCATGGAACCGCCCAGGAAGTGTAGGGGAAAGGCGAGGAGATTATTTCAAGGCATCCTGTCGGGGAAACCACGATGGTGTTGGGGCCTAGGGCTTTAAGGATCAGCCTTACGGCTATGGCTTCGCCGCAGCCCTGGCAGGCCCTGTGTCCGCAGACAAACCAGTCTTCCCGTGGAAGGTCTCTAAAGGTTTTGAAGTATTCCTGGCTTACGTCCATCAGCTTTCACCTCTAACTATGAAAATATGCTTTTCAGGGGAGACCTCCCCCTTAACCACCTTCTCGAACATCTGCTCGAAGTCTTTAACTCTAACATCTCTGCCTCCTACGCCAGCGATGAAGCCTGCAACGTTAATCTGGCGTTGGAAGCCGTAGAAGAGGGCGCGTAAATCGTTGAAGAGGGGGCCTCCTAGTCCGCCTAGACAGATGTGCTTGTCAACGGTTATGAGGGTTTTAAGCTTGCTTGTGGCTTCCAGAATCTCCTCTTTGGGGAAGGGCCTGAAAAGCCTGAGCTTAATCATGCCGGCTTTGAAGCCTCTCTCCCTAAGCCTGTCAACGGCAACCCTGCAGGTTCCACAGCTTCCACCCATGAGTATGAAGGCGATTTCAGCATCCTCCATCCGGTAGGGTTCTAAAACATCGTAGTGGCGGCCGAAAACCCTGCCGAACTCCTGCCAGACCTCCTTTATAACCTGCTTTGAGTTGCAGAGGGCCTCCTCCCACTGGCGTCTAAGCTCAAACTGGATTGTGGGAAAGCCTATGGCTCCGAATGTTAAGGGGCGGTCAGGGTCAAGCTTATACTTCGCGGTTCGGTGAGGTGGAAGGAACCGTCTGACTTCCTCCTCCTCCGGCAGGTCCATTCTTTCCACGACATGGGTTGCATAGAAGCCGTCGAAGTTTACGGCTACCGGAAGTAAAACCCGGTCGTCCTCGGATATTTTGAAGGCTGAAAGAAGCAGGTCGAAGATTTCCTGGGCGTTCTCTGCGAAAATCTGAATCCAGCCGCAGTCCCTGGAAGACATTACGTCGCTTTGGTCCCCCCAAATGTTGATGTTAGGCGAAAGGCAGCGGTTGGCAACAGCCATGACTATTGGAAACCTGTTCCCCGCGGCTATGAAAAGGATTTCATGCATGAGGGCTAAACCCTGCCCGGCTGTAGCTGTGAAGCAGCGGGCGCCTACTGCTGAAGCCCCGATGCAGGCGCTTATGGCTGAATGCTCCGATTCAACGTTGATGTATTCCGCGTCGAACTCTCCGTCGGAAACCATTCTTGACAGCTCTTCAACTATGTGGGTTTGAGGAGTGATTGGGTAGGCTGCAATCACGTCGACGTTGGCCATCTTCGCGGCGAGGGCGGCGGCATGGGAGTCCTCTACGGCGATTCTTTTACCCATCCTATTTCTCCTCCTCCACCATGGTTATGGCTCCCAGAGGACACTCCTTCGCACATATCCCGCAGCCTTTACAGTAGTTGAGGTCTACGTCGATTCCTCCGTCGCTGGCAATGTAAATGCAGCCTTCAGGACAGTAAACCCAGCATAGGAGGCAGGCGATACACTTACTCCTGTCCCTGACAGGCTTGAAGGTCCTCCAGTCTCCGGTATAGTAGTATAGGGAGGTGGCAGGCTCGAAGATTAGGAGGGCGTGCGGCAGCTTCCTCCAGCCTTCCTTAAGCGGTGCCTCCAATTTTCCACGTTTCTCTTCCACTTCAGACCTGGCTTCACCCAAAACCTTTTCACCCCAAAACCGTTACTTCGTAGGCTTTCTTAACAGCCTCAGCGTTACGCTCTCCAGTTTTCCCTCCGAATCTTTCAACTACGGCTTCAACCGCCGAGTCCAGCTTGATAAGGCCTGTTGCCTTTATGAAGGCTCCGACCATCGCCGTGTTGACGATGGGAACCTTAAGCACCTCTAAGGCGATGTCCGTAGCGTTGACCAAGGCGGTTTTCCCTTGGAAGCCCAGGCGAGCCTTGATTTCGCCCAAGCTTCCCCTATCATTCATTACGACTATCCCGTCAGGTTTAAGCCCGCTTAGAACGTTGACGGCGACCAGGAGGCTTGGGTCTAAGACTGCTACGACATCTGGCTCGTAACCGTCGGAGCGAGCCTAGATAGGCTTGTCGTCAAACCTGTTGAAGGCAAGCACGGGGGCTCCACGCCTTTCCGGCCCGAAGGACGGAAACGCCTGCGCGTATTTTCCTTCTCTTATGGCTGCGTGGGCGAGGATTTCCGCTGCGGTTACAGCGCCCTGTCCTCCCCGCCCATGCCATCGAACTTCAATCATGCTTTCCACCTTTACGGTCGTGCAACGCTATAAGCAAGATAGTTATTTATGATGTTAGGAAAACGCCTTTTATACCTTACTTCCATTGGAAATTTAAGGTTTAGCTTAAGTTTGCTTACGAGTAAACAAAAACAAATATATAGCACTTCCCCGATAGCTCCAAACC
>QMXU01000070.1 GCA_003662305.1 Candidatus Hecatellales archaeon | reverse complement strand
GGTTTACGGACATACGAATTTCCCTGCCGAATTTTGGCGAGCGAAGCATAGCCGTAGGTCCGCTGTTATACGCTGGCGGCGGGGACTATTCTTTATTTCTTTAGATTCTCCATAAATATTTTGATTATGGGAATGGGTGAGAAAAATTATTACCATTTGTTTCCGCTACCTTACAGTTACGAGCAACTCGGAAAAAGCTGTTTGGAAAGGAAAAACTACAATTCTGGATGCTATAAAGAGAATTCTTGAAGAGCAAGAAGAAAGAAAGTTGAGGAATTATTGAAACATTATAGCAAAATCTATTTCTGCGACATAGGATGTTCTGGATATTCTATGGATGTCGTTGCCTTTCCGTTAACCAAGCCAGAGTCACCCATTATATTCAAGTTTCACTGCAACGAATCTGCAGATGCGTTCTTGCTTAAAATTGCTGAGAATGTGGCAAGAACTGAATGGTATTACAGAAATGTTACGAATGAGGAGTTGAAAGCATTATCGAATCTGCACGATGTTTTTCACTGTAACAACACATTCTTCGTTGCTGGCGAGTCTAATGCTTTTGCCGAGCTCATTCTTTCATTAAAATGCTTTGCATGGGGGGATAAAGCGATAAACATTAACGGGTTTAAGGCTTATGAAGGGATTCAAATCAGCATTATATATCAGGGTAGGGAAAAGCTAGATGAAAGAGTTGATGAAATAATAGTAATTGGAAGGTGATGCTATGGATATGAAAAATAAACTCTGGATGAACGGATTTTTAGGATTCTTGGGATTCCTTGGCTTTCAAGCGTTTAGTACACACAATGCATGGCGATTATTCTTCTTCTGCTTTTTTGCATTCTTTGCTTACTTCAGACATTTTAGAGAAGAACTCAAATATTTGGGTTTACTTGGTGTGATTGGATTAATTGTGGCAATACTTGGGGTTATAGGAGTAGTGGAGGTATAAAGGATGGTTGAAAATAAAGTGTATATAGCCTTCGGGATAATTGGATTAATTTTAGCGATTACTGTTGCTATAATAACAATCTTCTCAAAACAAGCATCAATGGCTTGGGCTCTCTTTGGTAGTGGAATTGCTATCCTATGGATGAGTTTTCATAAAGTGTATCATAGAAGTTGGAAAGGTGGGATGGGCTGCAATCCGATACCTGCATGGCAGAAAAGCAGAAATCTACGCCTTCGACATCGACAGAGGCAAGCTTCAGCGGGCACGTTCACGGTTTCACGTAAGAATCCACACCTGCAACTCTCTGCCGGAATACCTTGAAAAAGCCAGGCTGGTTCTGCTGGCTACTCCCGGAAGAAACTTGGTTACCGCCAGCATGGTGAGTGGGGAAACGGTGATTTCGGCTCCCGCCATACCGTTAGGGCTAACCCGCGGAGCACTAGCCAAAGTTAAGCGGGGAAACCTGATTCACGACCCTCTTCAGTTGGGAGTCGCAGCCATGATCGTTGAACTTGTTAAATAGCCGTTAAGTGAAGCTTACCCTTGCTCAACCGGAAATCTGTGGAACAGCATAAAAAGGAGCTGTTGGGGGAAGACGTTTGAAAGTGAAGGTGAAGGCTTACGCCTCGCTGAGAGAGTCCTTAGGAAGTGGGGAAATGGAGGTAGATTTGCCTGGTGGAGAAGAAGCCACCCTAGAGAAGCTAGTTGAAAAAATAGAGCGGGAAGGGGGGAGAAAACTTGAAGAGAAAATTTTTGGGGAAGACGGGAAAGTTAAGCCTGACGTCATAGTGTTGGTCAACGGGAAAACCGTTAATAGCAAACGGTTTAAAATAGGTAATGGCGACATGGTAATATTTATGCCTCCAGTGTCCGGGGGATAAACAGCCTGGAAAAGGTTAAACTGGTCAAGAAGGGAGCATGTGAAGTTCAAAGGCTAGTTGAGGAGCTGAGGAAAAGCCCTGACGCCTTTGAGTGCGGCGCCATAACATGCTTCATCGGCATCGTCAGAGGACATGGCAAGAAGGGTGGCAGTGTTAGAAAGCTGGTGTATGAAGCCTGGGAGGAGGAAGCCTTGAAGGCTTTAACAGGCATACGGGAGGAAATTCTGAGGGAAAACAGCGGGGTGAAAGACCTGCTGTTATACCATGTGATAGACGAGCTGGAGCCTGGAGACGAAACGCTTTTCATCGTTGCGATGGGGGAACACCGGCAGGACGCTGTGAACGCCATCTCCCAGGCGATAGAGAAAATCAAAACGAAACCTCCGATATGGAAGAAGGAGGTTACCGACAGAGGAGCCTACTGGATTCATGAAACCGGTTAGCCTCCTTTCAAGGTAAAACCCGTGTTTGCGATGGAAGATGAATAGGCGAATAGCGTTATCGGCGGAAAAAATAGTTAGAAGCCTTAGGAGTAAAGGAAGCGTCGTTGTAGCGTTTTCTGGCGGTGTCGATTCTTCGGTGGTTGCAGCTCTCGCCTATAGGGCTTTAAAGGATAGGGCATTAGCGGTTACCATAGACTCGCCGCTTCTGCCATCCAGCGAGTTGCGATACGCCAAACACGTTGCGAGAAGCATAGGGATCCCCCATTTAACTGTCAGGCTTAACGAGGTTGAGCTGCCAGGCTTCGCTGATAACACGCCGAAACGCTGCTACATCTGTAAAAAAGCCAGGTTTAAACTGCTTAAGAAAATTGCCGGGGAAAGAGGATTTGAAACGGTTGCTGATGGAACTAACGCTGACGACCTTAAAGAGTATAGGCCGGGGCTTCTCGCTTTAAAGGAGGAAGGCATCTGCAGCCCTCTGCTGGAAAACAATGTAACCAAGAAGCGTTCTAGAAGTCTAGCCGCATTTCTAAGGTTACCTGCAGCCGGTAAACCTCCGAGCACCTGCCTGGCAACGAGATTCCCCTACTGGCATAGGATAAGCCTGGAAAAGCTGAGGCGGGTGGACCTTGCGGAGGCTTACATTAAACGCAGGTTAGGACTGGAGAACAGCATTATCAGGGTTAGAGACCATGACGGGCTGGCGAGAATAGAAGTCAGCAGCAACATCCTTGAACAGGTGCTAAATGAAGGAAAACTGAGGGAAATCGCTGAAAGACTGAAAAAGATGGGGTTCAAGTATGTGGCCCTAGACCTTGAAGGATATAGACCCGGAGTCTTCGACGTGGAGAGTGGTCTGCTTTGAAGAACGGCAAGAAGAAAAGGATAAGGATGAAAGGCTCGAGCAGAGGGAAGGCGGCTTTAGGTTCTGAGCTTGAGGATAAGATTGCCCAGGCTTTTCGGAAGATGAGGTATAGGGTTTTCCTGCGTAGAAACCGCTGTGACATCCTTGCGGTTAGAGGACGGCTGGCATACCTAGTCGAATGCAAAAATTATAGCCTCTCAAAAAAAGAGCAGAAGCTAGCTGTCAGACAGCTTAACCGGAACTACACGCGAGCCCTTGAAATCCTTCTTCAAGAGCGCATATGGGTTGAAAGCATCGCAAGGGTGCTGGTGGCGAAAGGCTTCACCTACCAGGCCAGAGGGATACTCCAGTTTACACCCGAAGAGTTTCTAGAGCATATCGAAAGAATCTGACAGGGCCTTTCCTTGGCTGCCTGCCGGCTGGCTGTGGAAAGGAAGGATTAAAGCCGAGGGCGACTACATGGCTTCTGTTTCCTCTATTTTTCTTGCTAGGTGTTCTAAGGCTTTTTTCAGTACGTCACTTCCAGGCTTCATGATGACTATGGGCACGTCGACAGCCTTTTCAACTATGGAGGCTAGGATGGGAGCGCAGATTATTCCTAGGGCGCCATCCTTTTCAGCTCTTACCGCCGAGGCTATGCACTCCTCTATGGTGGAGGAAGGATACTCTTTCACCCTGTAGGTTTTACCTTTAATTTCCACTTCTCTTACGCCTAGCTCGTCAAGCAGGAACCTGGCGGCTATGACAGCTATGAAGAACTTGACATCTGGCTCTAGGGCTTTTATAACTCGTCTGACCGTGGAGAACCTTGGATCCCTTTCTCCTGAAAGAGCCTTGTAGAGGGTGGGGAGAGGTATGCCAGCCTTTTTAGCCAGCTCTCTCACGCTCATTTTCCTCTGTTTGAGCTCTTCCTCTACTGTCTTTCTGAAGCCTGCTCTGAAAACTTTCTCTGCGAGCATATAATATTATTGTATAATATACCTTAAATATTTTTCCTTTAAAGGAAAGAAATAATATTTATTGAGGCAAAAATTTTTATTTCATTCTCCTTTAGAATCATTCAGGTGGAAGCATGGCTGGAGGAAGAATTCTGGGGTCAATTATCGTAGCTATCCTTGTCATCGCAGCAGTGGCGGGAGTATACCTTTACATGGCACCTCAGCCTACACCATCAAAAACGGAGGCGAAGCTAAGCGTTTTAAGAATAGGATACCAGCCTTCATGGCATCATGCCTCCGAGTTCGTAATGGTTGAGAAAGGCTGGATTCAGAAGGTAACAGGGCTTAAAGTAGAGGAGAAGGAGTTCCCAACAGGACCGCCGGAGATGGAGGCCTTCATAGCTGGCGAACTGGACATAGCTTATGTTGGTGCAGCACCCCCCATACCAGCCTTAGCCAAAGGGATGAAGGCGAAAATCGTGGCCATAACTAACACTGAAGGCTCAGCCCTAGTGGTGAGACCGGACTTCGAGTATACAGGCCCTCAGTCTCTTAAAGGGGCGAAGATAGGATGCTATCCTCCTGGCTCCATCCAAGACACCGTGCTGAAGCACTGGCTTAAAGCGGAAGGTTTGAATCCGGGAGTGGACGTTGAAATCGTGGCTATGGGGCCTAGGGAGCAGGTTGAGTCTCTTAGAGCTGGGGCTATCGACGGAATTTTCACTCCGGACCCCATGCCCTATATCGCTGTAACTCAGGGCTACGGTAAAATAGCTGTAGACTCCAGCGACATGTGGCCTCACCATCCATGCTGCGTCCTCCTGATGTCGGAGAACCTGATCGAAAACCATCGTGAGCTGGCCAGGAAAACCTTAGCCCTCCACATAATAGCCCAAGAATACGTTGGGAAGCCTGAAAACAGGTCTGATGTGGTGGGGATCGTGGCTGAAAGGCTGGGCTTGTCCTCTGAGGTTGCTGAAAAGTTTCCAGGGGTTACCAAGTTTGAGACTGACCCTCACAGCCCTGAATGGTTGGAGGGCATAGACATGATGTGCAAGGTGCACCATGAGCTGGGATACACCAAGACGACCGAAGGCAAACTTATTATGCTTAAGTCATCCGACATTGTTGATGTGGAACTCTACGATGAGGCTTTGAAGCTCGTTCCAAAGCTGAAGAAAGAGATAGGGTTAAGCGGCTGAAAGCAATGGGAAAGGATACCGTGTACACGCTACTTTCGATACCTCTTTTTCTTTTATGCTGGGAACTGTTCTACCATGTCTTCGTGGGGAACCCTCTCCTCCTCGCACCCCCCTCAAAGGTTCTGCCAACCTTCGCTGAGCTTGCAGCCGGGTTAAACCCTCGGTTTTTCATGCCGTTGGACATGGCTTACAGCCTCTTCCATTATGCTTTAGGGTTCAGCCTAGCCTTTCTAGCAGGCTTCAGCCTTGGAGTGCTTGTAGGCTGGTTCAGGCTTGCCGACAAGATTTCGTATCCTGTCGTAGAGTTGATTAGGCCTATACCTCCCATAGCATGGATACCCATCGCCATCCTGCTTTTGAAGCTTACCCACACAGCGGCGGCCTTCATCATTTTCATAGGCTCTGTTTTCCCGGTGCTTCTTAACACTCAGAACGGTGTTAAATCGGTGGAGAGAAAGTTTATTGAGGCCGCTATGACGCTTGGGGCTACCAACAG
>QMXU01000069.1 GCA_003662305.1 Candidatus Hecatellales archaeon | reverse complement strand
GAAGTTTTAGCCGCGCTAACACCGAGGTTCGACGTGGAAAGATTCGGCATTCTGCTTAAGGGAAGCCCAAGGCATGCCGACGTGATAGTTGTAACAGGCTCCGTTACAAGGCAGATTAGAGACAGAATCGTAAGGATATACGAGCAGACGCCTGACCCCAAGTTCCTGCTGGTTGTTGGAAACTGTGCTGGGACAGGTGGAGTATTCCAGCAGTGCTACAACGTTTACGAGGGAGTTGACAAGGTTCTCCCCGTGGACGTCTACGTGCCTGGATGTCCTCCACGCCCTGAAGCCATAATTCACGGAGTGGTTAAACTGCTGGAAAAGCTTCAGAAGGCTTCCTAAACGTGAGGTGAAAGGTAATGGTGGAGTTGGAGGAAACCGTTGAAAAGCTTAAGGCTGGTATAGGAGCTGACAACGTGTTAGAAGTTAAATATCAGCCTCCCAGAAACGTTTTTGTCCTAGTTAAAACTGAGAAGCTTAAGGATGCAGTATCCTGTGTTATGAAGGAGCTGGGCTACCAATATATTATAACCATCAGCGGCGTCGACCTCATCAAGCAAAACCAGTTTGAAGTAATCTACCACCTAAGCGACTACTCGAACACCATCTCGCTTAAGGTTAGAATCCCCCGGGATAACCCCAAGGTTCCAACCATAACCGACATAATTCCCGGGGCCACCCTCTACGAGAGGGAAGTCCATGACATGTTTGGAATCGTAGCTGAAGGTCATCCGAACCTCACTAAGCTTCTCCTAGCCGACGGATGGCCGGACGACTTACACCCGCTTAGAAAGGATGTAACCGTAAAACAGATTAGAGAAAGATTGGAGGAGGAGAGGAAGAAAGGTGTTAGAGGAATCTGAAAGAGCCATATTTGAGGTTCCCATAGGCCCTCAGCATCCAGCCCTCAAAGAGCCCATACTTCTACTCTTCAAAATCGAGGGAGACACTATTGTCGATGTGATGGCTAGGCCAGCCTACACCCATCGAGGTGTAGAGAAGGCTACGGAAGCCCGAAACTACATTCAAAACATATACTTATGTGAGCGTGTATGCGGAATCTGCTCGTGCATTCACACGCTGGTGTACACTCAGGGTGTTGAAAAGCTGGCGGATGTTGAGCCTCCGCCAAGAGCCAAGTATATCCGTGTAATAATGTCAGAGCTTGAGCGTATCCACAGCCACACGCTCTGGCTTGGTGTAGCCGCCCACGAGCTAGGCTTCGACACTCTCTTCTACTATGTTTGGAGAGACCGAGAGCTGGTAATGGACCTGCTGGAGCTTATAAGCGGTAACAGGGTTAACTACGCCATGTCAACCGTAGGCGGAGTGCGCCGTGACATCTCCGACGCGGTGGCTCACCAAATCAAGAAGGGCATGGAAATACTGAGGAAGAGGCTTGATGTCTACACGGAAGTAGTTGAGAAGGAGCCCACCCTAAGGAAGAGAGTTATAGACGTTGGAAAGCTTTCACCTCACGACGCGGTTGCCCTCTGCGCGGTAGGGCCGACCTTAAGGATGACAGGGGTTAAACGTGACGTGCGGGCTGACGACCCCTACCAGGCTTACGACGAGATACCTTTCAACGTTGCCACCTATGACACCGGAGACGTTCTCGCCCAGATAATTGTCAGGGTGGTTGAAACCTATGAGGCTGCCAACATCATCGACTACGCCATAGACCACATGCCTTCAGGCCCGATAAAAGTTAAAGTCCCGTGGAATATTGCTCCCAACGAGATTATAACTAGGGGTGAAGCCCCTAGAGGAGAGCTTTTCTACTATTTCAAGAGCAACGGAACGGAAAAGCCTGAAAGGGTTAAGATAAGAACGCCGACCCTCGGTAATATTCCAGCCGTATGCGAGATGCTTAAAGGCTACCATATAGCTGAAATCCCCATAGTTTTCGCCGGAATAGACCCGTGCCTAAGCTGCACAGCACGCTTCGCCTTCATAGACGAGCGTAAAGGCAAAAGCTGGGTTTGGAGCGGAGACCAGCTTCGAACATACCGGAGGAAATACTATAAGCGTTATGGAAGGTGAGCTGGATGAAGGAAGCTTTAGGAGTGATAGAACTCGTAATCTTCCCAGGTTTCCTGTTCCTCTCATGGCTTGCCCTATACTTCGAATGGGTTGACAGGAAGTTTTACGCTAAGCTCCAATACCGTTACGGGCCTCTTCACACGGGGCCTAAAGGCTTCCTTCAGCCCTTCGCAGACTTCGTGAAGCTTCTGGCCAAAGAAGATATTGTGCCAGCCGCCGTCGACAGGTTCCTCTTCACCCTTACACCCATAATGATGCTGGCCTTATCCTTCTACGCCCTCTTCTACATCCCCATAGTTCCCATCGTCAGGGATGTGGCGTTCGGAGCCTTCGAAGGCGACCTCATCCTCGTAATCTTCGTGCTGACCATAATAGGCTTCCTGAAGTTCCTCGCCGGCTGGGGTTCCACCAACAGGTTCAGTGCCGTGGGGGCGGTGAGAACAGCCTTCCAGCTTTTAGGCTACGAGATCCCGCTGGCTGTGGCTCTTTTAACAGCGGCCATGGGGGCTGGAACCCTGAACATAAGCCTGATAGCCCAGAAGATTTCAACGGACGCCATCCTAGCGTCAGCCCTCCTGCCAGCCCTAGCCATATCCGTCATATGCTTCCAGGCTGAGCTTGAGAGAATACCCTTCGACATTCCTGAAGCTGAGCAGGAAATCGTAGCCGGATGGCTTACAGAGTTCAGCGGTAGAAGACTTGCTCTCTTTAGGTTTGCCACCGATGTTGAGCTTACGCTGGCAGCCGCATTGATGGCTGCTCTATTCTTGGGAGGACCCTACGGGCCTGCTATACCTGTGATCCCCGTTCAGGTCTCCTACTTCCTGTGGTTCATGTTTAAGACTACGGTGCTTGTGCTGGTTCTCGCCAACATTAGAACACTGTTTGCAAGGCTTAGGATAGACCAGATGGTTCACTTCTCCTGGAGGTACCTGATAGTGGCTGCCGTTGCCGAGGCAGTGTTTATTCAAGCCCTTCTGGCTATGGGGGTGATAGCGTAATGGCGATGGAAAGCGAGCTTGCTGGAGCAGCTGTAAGAAAGCCGGTAACCCTCAAGTATCCTTTCGAGCGGAGGGATGTTCCCCCACGCTTCCGTGGGAGGCTTGCCTGGGACGCTGAGAAATGTGTAGGATGCGGAATGTGCGTGCAGGTATGCCCGGCCTTCGCCCTAGAGATGGTGGGTAAAGGCCCTATGGCTGAGCTTCGCTACTACCTGAACAGGTGCGTGTTCTGCTCTCAATGCGTTGAATCCTGTCCTCGAGACGCCTTATCCATGACGGAGGAATACGAGCTGGCAGACTACAAGCATAAGGTTTACGAGTTTAAGAGGGGGTAGATGGAAGGTTGGAGTATGCTGTAGCCCTAATATTAATGGCCCTGGCCATAATATTTGCCATCCTAACTATAGAGCTTAAAGACCTAATCTACATGGTTTTCTCCTTCGCCATCATGTCTGTTGCCATAGGCTCCTTCTACTTCCTTCTTAACGCGGTGTACCTTGGCATGTTCCAGATGCTTGTCTACGCGGGAGCCGTTGTAGCAATGGCAATAGCCGCCATAATATTAACACGTGGGAGGGAAGAATAAGATGGCTCGAAATGGTTTCACAGCAGTTGGAGCGGTTCTATCCATAATATTCCTACTCTGCATCGTCGGAGTTGCAGCTAAGCCGTTTCCCTTCCTGTCGCTGGGAAGCCCGGCTGCAACGGTAGGACCCCCAGTTCCTCCAGAGGCTTTCAGCTCAGCCCTCTGGGAGCTTCGATCCTGGGATGCCGTTATCTTAAGCCTTGTACTGCTGTTCTCGGCTATCGGCTGTATCGCCCTGTTCAGGCTTGAGGAGAGGTGAAAGGAGAAATGGATGTTGCCACCATAGGTTTTGCGGGAGGTTTACTCCTGATAATCTTAGGCATATACTGTCTTGCCGCTAAAAGCAACATGATCAGGCTTATCCTAGGCGTTGAAATCCTAACCAACGGAGCCATAGTCGTCTTGGTAACCTTCGGAGCAACTCCGCTGGGAGCGTTAAACCCAGCTATAATATCGCTGGCGATTCTAGCCGTGGGAGTAGGCGGATGCATAGCAGCAGTAGGCTTAGCCATAGTGATTCAAGCCTTCAAACACTACAGGACGCTTGACGTCCGGGAGCTTAAGCGTTTGAGGTGGTGATGGAAGAATGCTACCCTATGCACCCTTCCTGGTATGGCTTATCCCCCTAGTGGCTTCAGCCCTAATGCCCTTGGCAGCCTTAAACAGGCGGGTTAGAGACATCTACCCGGTGCTTGTAGGCTTCGTAACAGCCGCCTTCGCCCTGTCCATGATTCCTGATGTGGCCACTGGCCCGCCATATGCTAACCCCCAGATAACCTGGCTTGCGATTCCAGGCCTGATAACCGTGAACATAGGCGTTATGGTTGACCCCTTAAGCGTTTTCATGGCCTGCATCGTAGCTGGGATAGGCTCGCTTATCCTGCTCTACTCCACGGGTTACATGGCTGGGGAGGAAGGCATAACCCGCTATTGGTTCTTCATGCTCCTCTTCATAGGCTCCATGGTAGGCCTCGTAGTAGTAGACAACTTCCTGTGGCTGTACATTTTCTGGGAGATGGTAGGGCTCTGCAGCTACGCGCTCATAGGCTTCTGGTATAAGAGGCCTGAAGCCAGGAAAGCCGGCTTCAAAGCCTTCGTAGTAACCCGTATTGGAGACGTATTTCTCCTGGTCGGCATCATCCTGGTGTTCCTCTCCACAGGAAGCTTCGCCTTCAAAGACCTCCACGGCGCCCTTGAAGCCTTCAAGGTTCTGCCCTTTGCCCTCTCAGCGGCGCCCTTCCTCATGCTGATGGGCGCCATAGGCAAGTCAGCTCAGCTTCCGCTGCACACATGGCTTCCAGACGCCATGGAAGGTCCAACCCCTGTTTCCGCCCTCATCCATGCTGCCACAATGGTTAAGGCAGGAGTCTACCTTATGGCTCGAACCCACTTCATCTACATGGATGTAGCTCCAGACCTCTGGCTTACAGCCCTCGTATGGGTTGGAGCTGTTACAGCCCTCATAACAGCCACCATGGGTCTGACCTCCGTAGACATCAAGCGGGTTCTAGCCTACTCCACCATAAGCCAGATAGGCTATATGATGATGGGACTCGGGCTTGGCGCTGGAGCAGGATTCATCTTCCTAAGCCAGTTCCACCTCATGAGCCACGCCGTGTTTAAGGCCCTTCTCTTCCTCGCCGCGGGAGTGCTGGTCCACAGCCTCCACGGTATGCGTGACATGAGGAAGATGGGAGGCCTATGGAGAGACGCCCCGGTAACCTTTTACGCTACCATCGTAGGTGTGCTGGCGCTTGGAGGAGTGCCTCCCTTCAACGGCTTCTGGAGTAAAGACCTTATCTTCGCGGCAGCCATGGAGACAGGGAACTATGCAGCCCTAGCCTTCGCCGTTATAACAGCAGCTATAACCCTCGCCTACGGCCTCAGACTCATAATCTTGACTTTCATGGGTGAGAAACGCTCCGAAGAGGTTAGGAAAGCCCACATCCACGAGCCAGGTGTGATGAAGGTTCCCCTCTTCATCCTTGCCTCGCTATGCTTCATAACAGGCTTCACAGGCGAAGGCTTCGCAGGCTTCCTGGGTGCAGCCCACAACGGCATCACATTCCACGTGGAGCCTTTAAGCGTAGGACTGTCCATCATAGCCATCATTGTCGGCGCTCTGCCAGTATACCTCGTGTACGTCAAGCGCAGTCCGCCTCCTGAAAGCTTCGCCTTGGGAGGCTGG
>QMXU01000068.1 GCA_003662305.1 Candidatus Hecatellales archaeon | reverse complement strand
TATTTAACGTCTAAGAGCTCCCCGCATTTACGGCAGACGTAAACCGGCTCTTCTACCCCGTGTTTCTCCCCGCAAACTATGCATTCAAGATGGAACATTTGCAAGCCTCCGACGGCTGACGGGGCTTAACCAGCAGGTTCCCCCTTCAAATGTAAGCCTTTCAGAAAACATTTAACTTTTATCTGCCTGCTTTAAGAGTATTAGTCTATTTGCTGAGGCTGGGAGACTTGAGCAGCCTTGAAAGAATACGTTCAACCGTTGTTGAACACCACAAGTGGAGGAGCCGCTGCATAAACCTCATAGCCAGCGAGAACATTACAAGCCCTGCCGTCAGAGAAGTTTTAGCCTCAGACTTCGGCCACCGGTACGCTGAAGGTGAACCCTACGCAAGGCTTTACGAGGGCACCAGGTTCTTCGACAGGATTGAAGCTTCAGCCCTCAAGCTTGCCAGAAGCCTCTTCAAGGCTGAATACGTGAACCTTAAGCCTCTCTCAGGATGCATGGCTAACCTAGCCGTCTTCTACGCCCTAACCAGCCCTGGAGACACGGTCATATGCCTTTCGGTTCCAGACGGAGGCCACATAAGCTACATGGAATTCGGGGGAGCCGGAGTTAGAGGTTTGAAAGTAGAGTACTTCCCCTTCGACGAGAAGGAGATGAACATAGACCTAGACAGGGCGCTGAAGAAGGCTAGAAGCGTTAAACCGCGAATCCTCCTGCTTGGAGGAAGCATCTTCCTTTTCCCCCATCCCGTCAAAGAGTTTAGAGAGCTGGCTGACGAGCTGGGAGTTTTCCTAGCCTATGACGCAGCTCACGTGCTGGGGCTTATCGTGGGAGGCGTCTTCCAAGACCCCTTAAGGGAAGGCGTGGACGTGGTTTCCAGCAGCACCCATAAAACTTTTCCAGGCCCTCAGGGCGGCATAATCCTGTGCAGCCGCAGGGACCTAGCTGAAAGCCTGGATAAAGCTGTTTTCCCAGGTCTCACCAGCAACCATCACCTCCACAGGGTTGCAGGCTTGGCCATCACGCTCTTGGAAATGAAACGCTACGGGAAAGCCTACGCTAGAAGCATCGTCAGGAACGCTAAGGCTCTGGCTGAGTCCCTCCACGAGCTGGGCTTCGAAGTCCTATGCGAGCATAAGGGCTTCACGGAAAGCCATCAAATCTTGGTAGACGTTTCAAGGCTTGGAGGCGGAAGAAAGGTTGCTGGGAAACTTCAGAAAGCCAATATTATATGTAACAGGAATCCGCTTCCATGGGACAGGCTGGAGGAAGCCCGCGGCAACCCAAGCGGTATAAGGCTTGGAACACCTGAAGTTACAAGGCTTGGAATGGGGCCCAGCGAAATGAGGCAGATAGCCGAATACATAAAGCAGGTTGCAATCGAAGGCAAACCGACGGGGAAAGTTGCCAGAGAAGTCTCCAGGTTCGCCAGCCAATACCAGCAGGTGAAATACTGCCTGGAGGAGGGGTCAGCCTACAAATACTTCAGGTTTAAGTGAATTTTTCCACGGCCATCCTTCTCAGTTCCACAACCATGCTTGGGACATCTATTTTCATGGGGCACTTAACCCTGCAGCGTCCGCAGGTTAGACATGTGTAGCCTATGAGGGCTGCCCTTGCAAGGCCTTCAAGGCTGCCGTATATTCGGCCTGAAACTATGGCTGTCCATACCGCGCCTATCCCGCCGAAGTATACGTCGCCGAAGTTTCCAGCTGTAACCGCGAAGACAGGGCACTCGTAGAGGCAGCATCCACACCGCAGACAGTATAGGGCCTCCTTGAAGACGGGGTGCTTCGCAGCTTCGCAGCGCCCATTGTCCAGGAAGACCACGTGAAGCTCTCTGGGGCCGTGCACTCCGTAGGTTAAGGTTTTCTCTATGTCCGCCGTCTTGCTGGGGCCTGAGATAATGTTCACGTAGGAGGGGCTTGGCCCTGTGGCGTAGCGCCATGTTACTTCAGCCACCTTCATAGCGTCTTGGAAGGTTGGAACAACTTTCTCCATGCCTACCAGGGCGAGGTGTACGGGTGGAAGTCCTGTGCTAAGCCTGGCGTTTCCCTCGTTCTCTATGATGACAAGGCTTCCCGTGTTGGCTGCAACCACGTTAGCCCCGCTTATTCCAACGTCAGCCTGAACGAATTTCTCCCTGAGAAACCTTCTAACCGCTTCGACTTCCTCCGGTATGTCTGGAGGAACCTTTTCGCCTGTAACCTTGGTTAAAAGCTCAGCTACGTCCTCCCTTGGAATGTGGATGGAAGGGTTAATAATGTGGGTTGGCTTTATGCCGAGAAGCTGAACTATAAGCTCTCCAAGGTCTGTCTCGTAAACCCTGTTCCCCTGCTTCTCCAGGTGCTCCCTTAAGCCTATCTCCTCGCAGGTGAGGCTTTTAGATTTGACGATAAGCCTGTTGGAGCCCACGATTTCCTCGGCGATTTTAAGGGCTTCCTCCCCTGTTCTGGCAAGGTAAACCTGCCCTTTAGAGTCGCTTATGGCGTCCATAGCCTGCTTCACAAGCTCCTCCATTCTGCCCACCGACTCTTCCTTTATCTTTCTAACCTCTTCAGCCAGCTTCTGGGTGTGAGGATGCCTGGCTAGGGCGTTCTCAACGTTCCTGCGGTAGGCTTTGATGGCTCTCTCCAGGGCTAACTCTATTTTCCTGCTTTTAACTGCCTCCATAAGCTTTGTCTTATACTCCTTTTGAAGGTTCAACCTTCCACGTCCTTCAGCCTTCCAAGGCTTGGCTTAAAAGCTGAACTACATCTAAAATTTCAACTTCAGCCCTCACGGCTTCAGCTCCATGCCTAAGCTGCATGAGGCATCCTGGACAGCAGGTTACAATGGTGGAAGCCCCGGTTTCCAAGAGCTCTCTAACCCGTTTCGCAGCGATTTTCAGGCTTAACTCTGGAAGCGTGAACTCTAAGCCTGTTCCTCCACCGCAGCACATAGTGAACTCGCGGCTTGTAGGCGCTTCCAAAACGGTTAAGCCTTCAACCCTGCTCAGAAGCCTCCTTAAAACGTCTGATATCTCGAGGAAGCGGGCTATCTGGCATGGGTCGTGGATGGTGACAGTCCTGTCGAGCCTAAGCTTAACAGGTTTCCTGTCGAAAGCCTCGTCTAGGTATTCTACAAAATGTTTAACTTCAAGGTCGTAGCCGTCCACGAACTTCGGATGCAAATTCTTCAGCGAACTTGTACAGGCTGGAACTATTCCTATGATTTCCCTGGCTCCAGCCTCCTTAAACCTTCGGAAGGCTTCCCCCGCTTTTCTGGCGAAATCTTCAAAGAAGCCCAGGTAGTATAGGGGTGAGCCGCAGCAGGGCTCTTCCTCGCCTAGGTAGGCGAAATCCTCTTTAAGCCTTTTCAGAATCCTAACAGCGTCCAGCAGAACAGTTGTGTAAGGGTCTTCTCTTCCAAAGGAGACCTTCGACAGGAGGGCTGGAACGTTTACCCCCAGCTTTCTCAGACCCATGGTGAAGGATAGAGCTCTGTCAACGCTGACGCCTTTATCCTCCATGCCTTTAATTTTCTCGAGCAGAGGCTCAGCATACGACATAAACTGGTAGCCGCATCCAGCGAAAAGGAGGCGTTCACCTTTCCTCGGCAGGCTTAAGCCTTCAGCCCACCTCCCTTTAACCTTGGATGGGAAGCCGAAAAGGTTGTCTTCCCTTACGATGTTATCCTTGAGAAGCATGTAGCCGCGTGGAACTATGTTCTTCATGGGCTTCAGTTCACCGTTCCCACTTCAAATCTAAACTTATAATTCCTTAACCTTTTCATGGTTGAGCTTTCCATCCTATAAATCCTTTTCCGGCAGGGAAGCTTCAGCCTCCAAAGGGGATAAAGGCTTTAATTTCATAAGGTTTATGCCTTAACGTGTAGACGGCAGCCTCTCCCAGAGGTTCAGCCCGCAAAAAAGGGGAGGGGCAGGGTGAAAGTTAGAGAGCTGATTAAATCCTTCAAACCCTACGAGTGGGAGCCCTCCAGAAAGGAGATCGCCGAGAAAATTGGAATCCCGGAAGAGGAAGTGCTAAGGTTCGACCTGAACACGGTTCCCTTCCGCCCAGAGGAAATTTTAAGGGCTTTATCGGAGAAGCTTCCAAGCCTGCCTGTTAACGAGTATCCAGACCCCTCCTACAGGGAGCTCAGGGAAGCCTTATCCGAATACTTGAAGGTTGACCCTGAAAACATCATGGTCACCGTTGGGGCTGATGAGGCTCTAGACATAATGGCTAAAACCTTCATAGACCCTGGAACCCTAGCTCTCGTGTCAGCTCCAACCTACTCCATGTACAGGATAACCGTGGAGGCTCTAGGAGGCAAAATAGTTGAAGTCCTAAGGAACCCCGACTTCTCCGACAATATGGAAGCCCTGATAGAGCAAAGCCGGAAGCCTGAAACCCGCATGGTCTTCCTCTGCAGCCCGAATAATCCTACAGGAAACCTTACCCCCCAGGAGGATGCGGTTAGGCTGCTGGAAAGCGTTGACTGCGCCGTGATGGTGGATGAAGCCTACGCCGAGTTCTCCGGAACCTCGCTGGTGAACCTGGCTGAAAAACATGAAAACCTGATGGTTGTCAGAACTTTTTCTAAGGCTTTCGCCCTGGCTGGGGTGAGAATAGGCTACGTGGTTGCCAGCAGGGAAACCATTGAACTGCTCAACAAGGTTAGACCTCCCAACAGTGTAAGCGTAACCTCCCTTGCCCTGGCGAAAATAGCCTTGGAGAAGGCTGACTTCTTCCTCAGCAAAGCCAGGGAAATAACGGCTGAAAGGGAGAGGTTTTCAAAGGCTTTAAGCCGGATTGAAGGCTTAACCGTATACCCTTCCCATGCCAACTTTCTCCTTGTAAGGTTTGAAAAGACTGACGCCCTAAAGGTTTACATGGAGCTTCTGGGCAGGGGAATCGTGGTTAGAAGGCTCAGCGGGACCATGCTGGAAAACTGTTTAAGGATAACCGTGCTGGACAAGGCTGCCAACGATAAGCTGCTGGACGCCCTAAAGGAAATCCTAGGTGGAAAAGGTTGACGGAGCTGCTTATAACAGCCGTTGGCAGGGATAAGCCTGGCCTAGTCTCAGAAGTTTCTGAAGCCGTCTTCGACGCTGGCGGGAACATAGAAGACATGGACCAGGTGGTTATGAGAAACATTTTTGTGATGTCGATGCTTGTCAGCTTTAAGAATCCTGGGAAACCTGTTAAAAGGCTTGAAGCCTTGCTTAAAGGTAAGGAGAAGAAGACAGGGCTTAAAATATCTGTTTACAGGGTTGGAAGCCTTTTGAGAGGTGGGAAGCCTGCCAAGTAAAATAATTGTCACGGCCATCGGAAGCGACAGGCCTGGCATAGTAGCTGAAATCTCAAGGGTTCTCTACAAGCATAAGGCTAACATTCTTAAGACTAGAGCCTCAGCCGTAGGCAGCCTTTTCATCTTGGTGATGCTTGTCGACGTTTCATCAGCTGACGTTTCAGCTGACTGGATTAAGGAGGAAGTGAAAGAGGTTGGAGTAAGACTTGGCCTGGGCGTATCCGTTGAGGACGCTGAAAAGTTTAGGAAGCGTAAGAAGCTCATAGCCTTCGACATGGATGAAACCCTTGTGGAAGGTGAAACCATAAACGAGCTGGCTAAGGCGGCTGGAGTGTACTGTGAAGTCAAACAAGTAACGGAGCAGGCTATGGAAGGCAAAATAGGCTTTGAAGAGGCTTTAACCCGCAGGGTTAGACTTCTGAAAGGACTGCCTCTAAGCGAGGTTGAAAAGGTGAAGCAGAAGCTTCAGATAGCCTCCGGAGCTGAAGACCTTGTTGGAGAGCTTAAAAAGGCAGGCTTCGTCACAGCCATAATTAC
>QMXU01000067.1 GCA_003662305.1 Candidatus Hecatellales archaeon | reverse complement strand
GTGGTAGGATTGAGGAGGGGGGTTCTCTCAGCGGAGGGCAGAATCAGCCGAAGCCTGGTAGCAAAGGCGGCAAGCCTAGTCCACGGCGAACCTTAAACCTCTATTAGGGTAGCCTCATCTAGCTTGGACTCGAAAATTTTTTTAACCCCTTCCAGGCGTAAACCGCTTGCCACCAGGCAGGGAAGCCTGTACCTAGCGAGCAGGCTTGGAAGTGCGGGGTCAAGGCAGGTTTCACCCTTCCAGGCCTTAAGCGTTTCCACGGAGACTTTTCTCACGGGCTTCCCATGCCTGCGGTATGGAGGCTTATAGACTCCATCCACATCCTTCAGGAGAATCAGCCTTTCAGCCTTAAGCCTCCATGCCAGGTAGGTGGCGATGGCGTCTGAGGCAGCCTCCCAGGAAGGCTTGAAAGGGTTTTCCCTCCTTAAAAGCTTGTAGGGCAGGAAGACCACAAGCTTCCCTGAGGCTGAAAGGGCTGACGCTTTCCTAAGGCTTCCAGTGGCTTCAGCCTCCCGGATTAGGTCTGCCAGCAGCAGCCCATACTGGTCAACGGCTAAAACAGCCATCCAGTGTGAAGCTTCTGGGCTGAGCTTGAAGGCTTCGTCAAGTCTTCTGATGGTGTCGGCTGGAGGACCTCCTCCCGGGGTGATTACTATGTGGTGTCTTTTCGAGATTCGGCTTAGAAGCTGGCATAAACGTTTAAGCTTTGACGGGTAGGCTGAAAGGCTGCCTCCAACCTTGACTACGGCTTCAACCTTTAAGGTTTACACCTCCAACAGCCTTGTCGGCAGCCATGAAAGCGGATGCAGCGGCTGGAAGTATCCTAGAGATTTTGAAGCCGGCCAGCTCATCCACTTCTATTATATTGTGAAAGCCAGCTTTACGGGCAGCCTTCTCGGCGAGGAAGCCTCCTTTAACCCCAGCCACCACCACGGGAAGCCTACGCTTCCAGCCCTGCCTCCAGTGCGACTGGAAAACCTGGTTTAAGGCTTCAGCAATCCGGCTTACCTGCTTCACGGCAACCTGGTAGGCTATGTTTGAAGCCTCCTTTTCTCCCAGCATTTCCAAGTCTGCACACACGGTTCGGGCTAGGCGGGCTAACGCTTCCATCCTCGTTTTACCTCTGCCGTCAGCCGTTTCAACAGTGTAATCGTCCGGGGATATTTCGCCTAGGACAAGGTACACGTCGGAGGTGGAGGCAAAGTACTCGCTGGAAACCCTGGTAAGCCTGCCTTTCACCTTCAGCTTTTCCACGATGGAGGCTACGCTTGTTCTTAAGGCTCCAGTGTAAACGAGTTCGCCTAGGGAAAGCTTTTCCAGGTCTGTTTCACCTTTAGCTTTAATTTTCCCCCCGCTTACAGGGACAACGGTTGTGGTGGTGCTTCCAACGTCTACCAAGAGAGCCTCCTCTAGAAGTCTTGAAACAAGCCATCCTGAGGCAGCCCAGTTGGCTGAGGCAGCCTTTAAAGGGTTACGTTCAGCCTCTTCCGGAGCTATAAGCCTTCCACCAGTTTCAACCACTTCCAGCGGAACACCCCGCCAAACCTTTTTCACGCATCTGAGCACGTGGACGACGCCTTCACGCCTATGCTGGTAAACGTCTGAGGTCTCAGCCGTCATGGTTAGGGCGAGGGCTGCGATTTCCCCCTTAGGTTCAAGTTCAAACTGGACCATGCGTAAGGCTTTGGGAAGCTTCTCCCTTCCAGCCTTCCACAAGGGAAAATATTGGGAGGCAGCTTCAAGCCTGACAGGCTTACGTCCTTTAACCTTTAGGAGGGCTGCTTTAATATTCGCCCCGCCCACATCCAAGCCGAGGAAAAGCAAGGTTAAAGCCTCTTACATTTTTTCTTCGCTTACGAGAAAAGCTTTATTTTTCCGCCTCCGACGGTAGGGAAACCCGGGCTCTAACGAAGTCCACCAGCCTATAGAGGTCTTGAGGCTTAATTTCAACCCCGTAATACTCGCTGCCGGAGCTGAAGTTAACCTTCTCTTTGGAGAACACTTCCTCGTCGACTATGAGCTGGGCGTTCACGGTTAGAGGGCAGACGGCTCCAGGCTTCAGTCCTTCCTCTTCAAGCTCCTCCAAGGAGGCCAGCCTAACCTTCTGCCCTGCAAGCCTTCCAACAAGGTTCAGGTCGACCTTCCTGTATCCGAGGGTGAGCACAGCGTAAAGGCTTCCCTTATCACCCTTCAGAATAATCGTCTTGCAGACCTCATCCTCCTTCACCTCTCCTTCAGCATGCCTGGCTACGTCTCGGCTGCTCACAGTCCGAGTTCTCAGCCTTATAAGCCTGTACTCCACTCCTTTACGCTTCAGCTCCTCTTCAAACCGCTTCAGGCTCAAGGGCTTCCCCAATATTAATTTTTGAGGCTAAACTTAAAGTTCAGCTTTTCAGCTTTTGAAAGCAGGTTTTCAAGGCTTTCACTCCACAGGACTGCCATGCCTTCCACTCCTGTGGGGGAATAGCATTCGAAGGCTTCCGTCAGCCTTGAGGGCTTGGCCCTAAGGTAAACTGCGAAGCCTTCTGTTCTAACCTTCCTGGGAAGCCTGCCCTTAAGGCATGCTTCAAGGAGAAGCCTGGCCGGGTTATCCTTCAAGGTTTTCCTTAGCCCCAGGTAGGATGTTGTAATTCGGGGGTTGACTTCTATAATCCATGGTTCCCCTTCAGCCAGCACGAAGTCTATTCCTATGAAGCCTTTAAGGTTTGAAATTAAGGTTTCAGCCGCCTTTAAGCCTTCAGCAATCACGGCGGAGGATTCCCTGAGGGGCAGAGGGGTTAAACCTCCAAGATACTTCACCCTTCCATCCTGCGTGAAATCTAAGATTTGAAGGTTCAAACTTAAGACTTCAGCCTCAGAGCTGCTGGCTAGGAGAAGCAGGCTGCCATGCAGCCCCTCCACGAATCTTTGAACAAGTATTTTCGAGGGAGAAGCCTTCCAAGCGTGTTTAACAGCCTCCTCAAGCCTGCTTCTGTTCGGGGCTAGGCTTAACCCTAAACATCCAGCTCCAAGGGAAGGCTTAACAGCGGCGGGAAACCGTGTCCAACCTTTAAGGGGAGCTGAAGTTTCAGGAGACTCCAGCACTAAGGTTTCAGGGGTTCTCACGCTTCCAGCCTTCAACGCTTCCAGTATTTCCGCTTTGCCTGGAAGCTTCTTAAAGAAGGTTGACGGGCAGTTTAGGACGGCTGGACTGTGCTTTTCAGCCAGCCTCACAAGCTTGGAGAGGACGCCATCATGCTCTGGAGCCACTATCATGGTTACGTCAGCCTTGGAGACTAGGTCTTCCAGCATTCCTTCAGCTTCAAGGCTGGAGTCCACCTTTTTAATTACGTCAGCTTTCAGCCCTTCAGCCTTCACCCTGGAGTCTAGGAGAGTTGAAACCTTGCACCCTAAGCTTTTGAAGTCTTCCAAAAGCGTTGCGAGCATTGAGTAGCCTTCAGCCAGCCCCCATCCTGGAAGCTCCCGTCCGGCGTATCCTCCGCCTGAAACATGCTCGTAGACGCAGACCTCCAAGGCTGAAACATAAGTATTTAAGGGCTGCGATAATTTAAACGTGGAAGCCTCTCTGAGGCGTGTGGGAAGGAAAGTTGGCTAGGAGAATCGTTCCTGACACCTCCGTAATTATAAGTGGAAGACTGGCTGAAACCGTTGAGAAAGGAAAACTGAAAACCGGGGAAATCGTTATACCCATAGCCGTCTTGGACGAGCTTCAAGCCCAAGCGTCTAAAGGACGGCATTCAGGCTTCATAGGCTTGAAAGAGCTGGGAAGGCTTAGGGAAGCCTGCCAGGCCAAAGGCGTGAAGGTGAAGTTTTCAGGTGAAAAGCCAAGCTTAGACGACATTAGGCTGGCGTCAAGCGGGCGGATAGACAGCATCATCATGGACGTAGCCTTAAAGGAGAAAGCTGAGCTGGCCACTGCCGACCACGTTCAGGCTTTAACAGCCGAGGCCAGAGGCTTGAAAGTCCTATTCTTCCAGCCTGAGGAGAAGGTGACCAAGCTTAGGCTTGAAAGCCTCTTCACCCCTGACACCATGAGCATCCACCTTAAAGAAGGCGCCCCACCCATAGCGAAAAGAGGTAAACCAGGAGAGTTCAAACTTGTAAAGCTTAAAAGCAAGCCTCTTACAGCCGAGCAGGTTGAAGCCTACATCCGCGAAGTCTACGAGCTGGCTAAGGTTAAGGGGAAGGGCTTCGTGGAGATTGACCGTGGAAGCGCCTTCGTAGCCCAGATAGGAGACTTAAGGGTTGCCGTTGCAAGGCCTCCCTTCTCCGACGGCGTAGAGCTTACAGCCGTGAGGCCCATAGTGAAGCTTAGGCTTGAAGACTACAGGCTTTCAGACAAGCTTATGAACCGGCTTAAACACAGGGCTGAGGGAATCCTGATAGCAGGTCCTCCAGGCTCGGGGAAGACAACCTTCGCCTCCTCGCTGGCTGAGTTCTACATGGCCCAGGGTAAAATCGTTAAAACCTTGGAGTCTCCGAGAGACCTTCAGGTTGACGCTGAAATCACGCAGTACGGGCCTTTGGAGGGAAGCTTCGAGAAGTCTGCAGACATCTTGCTTCTCGTAAGGCCGGACTATACGGTTTTCGACGAGGTTAGGAAAACCCAGGACTTCGGCGTTTTCACGGATATGAGTCTGGCTGGAGTTGGAATGATAGGGGTTATCCATGCCAGCAGTCCCATCGACGCTATTCAACGCTTCATCGGAAGGGTTGAACTGGGGATGATACCTCACGTAATCGACACCTTAATTTTCATCCGCTACGGGGTCATAGAGAAGGTTTACGAGCTAACCTTAACCGTGAAGGTTCCAACAGGCATGACGGATGAAGCCTTAGCCAGACCTGTAATAGAAGTTAAAGACTTTGAAGCAGGCCAGCTTGACTATGAAATCTACACTTTCGGAGAGGAGAACGTGGTAATCCCTGTTTCGCCGGAGAAGCCGAAGGAAACCCCGGCTGAAAGGCTTGCAGCCCAGCGTATCCTAGAGGAAGTGCGGAGGATAAGCCCTGAAGCCCAAGTGGAAGTCTCGTCTGGAGGAAGGGCAACCATAAAGGTTAGCAAAACCTCCATACCCCACCTGATAGGCAGGAAAGGCTCAACCATTGGAAGACTTGAAAAGAAGCTTGGAATAAAGCTTGACGTTAAACCCCTTGAGGAGCCGGTAGGCCCTACAGTCGAATACGAGCTTCAAGAGACGAAGCGTGGCATAGACTTCTACTTCAACCGGGAGATAGCCGGCAGGAAAATAGCGGTCTTGGTTGACGGTGAAACCGTGCTTGTGGCTTCGGTTGGAAGGAAGGCGAAGGTGAGGGTTTCAGGCCGAAGCCCCCCTGGCAAGAAGCTGATTGAAGCCTTAACACGTAACCGGGAGATAACGGTGAGGCTTGTCGAGTAGCCTTCAGCCAGCCCTGTGAACGGTTAAGCTCTGCCTCCTGTCAAAGAAGAACTTTATCATGAACTCTTTCAGGTTTAAGGGGTTGTCAACGTAGGTTATGCTGGCTCTCCCGTTAAGCCTTGCCATGTGCTCGCAGATTAGGCGGAGTTCAGGCCTCCTATCAAGCATTATTATATTGAGAAGCACGTGGGCTTTCCCAGCCTTGTACGCCGCCTTTAAGGCGCTCTCCTCAGGGGTTTGCCCCCGCTTGCTGGTTGCCGTAGGCTCGCCGTCGGTTATGAGGAAAATGTTTTTGTTACCCTCCCCCTTGGATAGGAGCCCCACAGCGAAGTCTACAGCCTGCCCGATGTCCGTGTAGCCGTAGGGTTTAAGCCTCACTATTTCCCCGCGGGATAGGAGTTTAGGCTTCTGATTGTAGGCTACCACGTGAAGCTGGTCCTGCCTGTACTCACTTTCAAGGAACTCACGGAAGGCTAGGGCCGCCATTATTCCTCCTCTGAACTTTTCACCCCTCATCGAGTAGGAGGCGTCTATGAGGATTACGTTGCTGGAGGAGGTTTCATGGTAGGGTATCCTCGCCTTTAAGTCTTCGTTGGATATCCGCATG
>QMXU01000066.1 GCA_003662305.1 Candidatus Hecatellales archaeon | reverse complement strand
GGGTTCACAACTTTTATGGCGTATCCTTTCACAGCCTCCATCATCCAGGCCACGTAGCCTGCAGCCTCCTCGATTCTCCCGTTCTTAACGTGCTCCAGCAGGATTAGGTCGCTTCCGAAAAGCGGGAAGCACGCCTTGTCTAAGATTGGAACGTCGTCCAGCTCCTCGTGGGTATGCTTGGTTTTCAGCGACGGGGTTGCAGGCTCTATAACGGTTGTGTAGCCGAGCTTCGCATACCTGTAGCCTATGGTGAAGATGCTGGGAACCGTTCGTCCTACTCCTGAACGCGTGTAGGCTGTTTTGGGCACGGGGTCACGGTAGTGGTCTTCAGGCCTCATAAGCCTTCCAGCGTTAACTTTTGAACCTGCAATGTGAGCGTGGATGTCTACGCCTCCAGCCATCACAAGCATTCCAGAGGCGTCCAAAACCTGGGCTTGAGGGCTTACCTCCTCAACTATTACCCCGTCTTTTACGGCTATGTCCATCTGCTCTCCTTCAATCCCGTTGATAGGGTCGTAGACGATGCCGTTTTTAACTAGGATTTCACCCATAACATGTTCACCTCCGCCTGAGCTTTCTAACCCGCTCTAGGAGGCGTGCGAGGATAACCTTGTCTGGGAGGATTCCTTCAGGAGGCTCCACAAGCTTTTTAGCCCTCAGCGGAACCCCGTCCATCCGGTAGATGGTTCCCTCCGTTTCAACGCCTACGAAGGCTGCTGGCATTCTAACGTCTGCTAGGAGAGCTGAAGCAGTCATCAGCGGGTCTACCACCACCATGGGTATCTCCGTGAAGGCCTTGGCTGTTTGAGCAGGCATGTGGGCCACCGGGTCTGAGGCCACTATTAGAGCTGCGTCCACCTCACGCCTTGTCAGCAAGTCCACGGAGGAGGTTTCGCCAGGGTTGTACCGTGGATAGCCGTGGCTGAAGTCTACGGCGAACGGGTAGCCTGTCTCCCAAAGGGTTACCTTGTTGGCTCCGGTAACGTTGTGATGGCCTCTCATGGGAAGCAGAAGCCACTTAGTTTTAAGGTTTAAATCTTGGATAAGCGAGATGGCGGCAGCAATGTTCTCGTTTTTAGCGCTAGGCTGGGTTAGCCCTAAGCCGAAGAAGAGGAAGCCGAACTCGCAGCTTACCATCAGGTCGGCTAACTCCTCAATCTGCTCAACCGGCACCCCTGCAACTTCGTCTGCTTCGATTTCCTCGTCTTGGATAGCCATTCTTATGGCTTGGATGAGCTCGTAGTCCATTCCAGGCTTAACCTGGAGGAACATGTTCGCCAGCTTGGCTGTTGAAGTCTTACGCACGTCCACGACAACCAGCTTTCTGTCTTTTCTGCCAGCTCTGAAAAGCCCTGAGCTCATAACCGTGTAGCGGGCGAGGTGCCGCATGTGGGCTTGAAGGGGGTTGCACCCCCAGTAGACTATAAGGTCCGCCCTATGGCGGGCTTGCCCGAGGGTTCCCTCAACTATTCCAACTTCTTGGGCTGCCTCTATTCCGGGGCCATGACAGACGCAGGAGGTGTTGTCTATTACGCCTCCAAGCTCCTCGGCAAGCTCTATTCCAACCTTTATGGCTTCGCAGCTTGTATTGCTCCAGCCGTATAGCAGCGGATACTTGGAGTTGGCAAGGATTTCGGCAGCCCTGTCTAAAGCCTCTTCCAGACCGGCCTCCCTGAGCTGGCCGTTGCTCCGGACGAGTATGCGGGGGTCTCTCTCCTCGACGCACTTGGACATTTTCTCCATTCCGATGGCGCAAGCGTATTTCACAGCTTTAACCTGGTTTCCTTCCACGGAGACCTCCAGGTCGTCGCAGGTGCAGCCGCAGAAGGTGCATACTACTCCACGAATAGCGGGCATGGGTTAGGCCTCCTTCAACCCTCCAAGGGTTTGCTTTAAAAGCTGGGGGAGGTCTAGAACCTCCTCTCCAGGTGCCGGTTCAACCTCGACTTCAAGGGACTTATAGCTTGGGATTCCGGCACCCCTCGTCTGGGAGGATGTAACAGCGTTAGCCCAGGGTCCTGTCGGGATGAAGGCTATTCCAGGCGTGGGCTCCCTTGCCTTTGCAGCCTTAACCACTACGCTTCCAAACTTTGAGGTAACCCTTACAGGGTCTCCAGGCTGGACACCTAGTTTGGCGAGGTCTTCCTCGGAGAACTCGCAGACGGCAGCAGCCTCCTTATACTTCTCCGAGATTTTACCATGCTCTTTCCCCTGAGCCTGCTTCACAGCCGTCCCAGTTACGAGAATAAACTTCAACTCCTTTCCCCCAAACTGCTACTGGGCTGAAGGCTTCTCGAAGAGTTTACGTTTCACTAGGATTCTGCCTTCCTTGTCGTGGGGCTTCCTGAGGACGGTGTCCATGCTCTTCTCGATTTCTCTGGCTTCGTTGGCTAGGATTACAGCCGCCCTTAAGGCTTCGTGGGCTGCCGCCACCACAGGCACATACTGGTCTCGCTCCTGGATTTTGAAGCAGCCCTCCACGTTCATTTCAGCCACCTTCTGCAGGATTTCGTAGGCAGCCATGGCTTTAACCTGCGCGTAGGGGTTTGAGAAGCCTGCTGCCTTAACAGCGTTCTCAGCGGTGACGATGATTCTTGGAAGCTCTGGTTTTTCACCTTTCTTGATGGCGTCGATAGCCTTGGCGAAGGCTTCCTGGAAGATGTTGAAGACGCCGGTTACGGCTAGAACCTTGATGATGTCAGCGTTGAAGATGAGCATTTCCACGGGGTCTAGGAACTCCTTTCTCGCCCCTATCATGGCGTCTCCTTTGACGATGATGTAGCCGAAGCCTTTCTCCTCAATGTCTTTAACAGCTTTTTTGCCGGGAGCGTCTGTAACCGTTATCAGCGGGATTCCGGCTTCCTTAAGCTTCTCTCTAACCTTTTTAGGGCCTGGCAGGGCGGCGTTGGGGCTTACGGACACGGCGAGGTCAGGCTTGTAGGCGATAAGCCTTTCCGCCAGGTCTTCAGCCTGCTCTGGGGTTAGCTTTGCTCCGGAACCGAAAACCCTTACATCCAAGTCCTCCCTTTCAGCTCTCTCGTCTAGGGCAAGCTCGAGAAGAGGTGCTACGCCGACATTTCCAAGCTTTATAAAACCTAACTTTACAACCATAACCCCTTGACCTCCAAACCAACCAGACCGCACGCTTGAACCATAATAGCTAGGTTGACTTTTATTTTTTATGGGGGCCCCTACCTGCTAACAGAAAATTTAAGTTTAAAACGGTTTAGTAGTATGTGGAATTCGGCTTCAAGGTTTGGAGGCTGAAAGGGTTTGGCAGATGTTGAAATTGAAGATACGTTCGCGGAAGCCTTCCCTATGTGGGTCAGCAGGATTCTTATAACAGCTGAAAATGAGAAGTGGGCGTTAACCTCGGCTGAAGCCGCCACAGGCTTCGCAGTCTCGATTATCATGTCTCCAGCGGAAGCTGGGATCGAACGTACAGTGCCGCCCTCTGAAACCCCAGACGGAAGACCGGGTGTTTACATTCATATATACCATAATACAGGGTTCGGGCTTAAAGACCAGCTTATAAGGCGTGTAGGCCAGTGCATTCTGACCTGCCCTACCACAGCAGCCTTCGACGGTCTGGCGGGCAGGGCTGTGAAGAGGCTTAAAATTGGAGGAAGCCTACGCTATTTTGGAGACGGATTCCAGAAGAAGGATAAAGTCGGGGACAGAACCGTCTGGAGAATTCCCGTGATGGAAGGCGAGTTCGTCATAGAACACCGGTTTGGCGTTAAGCTTGGGGTTGCTGGAGGAAACTTTCTGATTCTCGCCGAAAACCAGAAAGCCGGATTGGAGGCAGCTGAAAAGGCTGTGGAAGCCATAGGCCATGTTGAAGAGGTTGTGTTGCCCTTCCCTGGAGGCGTATGCCGTTCAGGCTCTAAGGTGGGCTCCATGAAGTATAAGCTTCCCGCCTCAACAAACCATCTCTACTGTCCAGCTCTCAAGGACGTAGTAGCTGAAACCCTGATACCTAAAAACGTGAACAACGTCTACGAGATAGTGATTAACGGGTTAACTCTGCCAGCCGTAAGGAAGGCTATGAAAGTTGGAATAGAAGCAGCCGTCCAAGTGCCAGGCGTAGTGAAAATTTCAGCAGCAAACTTCGGCGGCAAACTCGGCCCGCACAAAATACAGTTGAAAACGCTTGGAATATAAAACAAAAAAGTAGTGGAAGAGGCTATCCTACAACCTTTTTAAGTTCTGGGATTATTTCTGGGTAGCCTACCGCCATTATGTGGCATCCGGCTGCCGGCGTCGACTTCAGATGTTCTAGGAAGCCGGTGAAATACTCTATGTTAATCTGGTCGATTAGCTCTTTCCTTTTTTCTTTGTCTTTGATTTCCTTTGACTGCTTCAGCTTGCTTAGGAAGTCTTCGGGGACGGTGACTCCTGACACCTGCTCGTGGAAGAACTTGGCTTCAGCGTAGCTTTTAGCAGGGAATATTCCGATGAGAATTGGAATGTCCACTCCTACCTCTTTCACCTTGTTGAAAAACCTGTCCACGACCTCTGGCAGGTATACAACTTGGGTTTGCACGAATTCAGCTCCCGCCAGGACTTTACGCTTCAGCTTGTAGGCTTCCATGTCGAGGAATTCGGAGCCTGGGTTTGCTGCAACTCCCACGTGGAGTTTGGGAGGATTCCTTATTTCTCCTCCCCTCAGGTCCTTTCCCTCATCTACGACTCTTCTTATCATGTAGGTTAGCAGGGTTGAATCCAGGTCGTAAACAGGTCTTACGTCTGGAGTGTCGCCAAGCGAAACATAGTCTCCTGTTATGGACAGAATGTTTTTTATTCCGAGAAGCCCTGCAGCCAGCACATCTGAGAGTAAGGCTAAACGGTTTTTGTCGGAGCATCTCAGCTGGCAGATGCATTCCATGCCTGTTTTAGTTTGAACGGTGTAGGCTGCTGCCAGGCTGTTTACGCATCCGAAGCTTTGAGGGTTGTCTGTGACGTTGCATGCGACCACATGCCCCATTAGGCTTTTGGCTGCTTCAATGGTGCTGTCTATGTCGCCTTCCTTTCCCGGTTCAAGCTCTCCTGTGAAAACGAATTTTCCTGCTTTCAGCTCTCTCATAAGGTTGCTGTAAACTTTTTCACCTGCCATCCTGGTTACACCCCCATAGATTCTAGTGTGCCCTTAAGTTCCCGAAGCTTCTCCATCAGGTCTATGGGCTCCACAGTCAGCCTGCGAGGTCTTGTAGCCGGATTCCAGTCCTTAGGCTTTCTAATCTCTAGGAACTTGTCAAGCTGGCCTATCTTCTCCAGCCTCCTGTAAATTTGAAGCCATGCACAGTCTTTTTCAGGGTCAACTTCGCATTTGCCGTCTGGCGTTGTGCCTCCGCATGGGCCGTGCAGCAGTCCTTTCGCACACTGGGTTAGCGGGCAGATTCCAGCGGTATCGGCGAGCACGCAGTCTCCGCAGCCCATACACTTCTCTATGAAGGAGGCAGGACCTTCACCTACGAAGCCTAACGCGTTGTTAGCTGAGAAAATCGGCTTCACGATGTTCATTTCGTTGTCAAGGTAGCTTCTTACAGCCTGGGCGCCGTCGCCGCAGGACATCATCAGGATCACGTCTGCGTTGGCTAGGTCTTTCTCATGCATTTTCAGGAACTGGGAGCTCATGGGTAGATAACAGCAGAAAACAGCGAAGGGCAGCTTTATTTTGGCTATTATTTCCTTTCCATGCTTTGAAAGTTCATCAGCCATTTTGTCGATTGCCGCAGGGTCACCGGTGTGGAAGATTGTTGCACATCCTCCGCACCCCATTAGGACAACCTTCTTCTTGCCGTCTAGGTTCTTCAAAATTTCTTCCAAAGGTTTCTGCTTTTGACCCATCATAAGCGAACACCTTCTTTCATGAGCCAAAAGCCGGGAACGGTATTTATATTTTTTGCACTTGCTCAAAAAATAAGATTTTCTAGCATTTGTTAATTTTTTGAAAACGCAAACTTTAAAAACGCAAAAAAGAGTAAGGGAATCAAAATAAAAAATTCTGCTG
>QMXU01000065.1 GCA_003662305.1 Candidatus Hecatellales archaeon | reverse complement strand
CAGGCTCGTATACAAATGCGACCTGTGCGGTGGAGACCCCGAATGCGTGAAGTGGTGTTTCACCTCGGCTCTAACCTACGAAGAGGCTGAAACGCCGACAAAAGATAAGAGAGCTAAAAAAGTGGAGTCAAAGGTTGCAGCTCTAACAGCGGCAGCCAGGCTTGTTGTGCCGGGGAGGGGATAACAGTGGTGGAAGTCTTCGAGTATGGAGGCTACGCTGGACAGCTGCTTAGAGTAGACTTGACTAAGAGAGAAATAGGAAAGGAGCCTCTCTCAAAGGAGCTCTGCACCCTGTATATTGGAGGAAGAGGGAGAGACGCTAAAATCCTCTACGACGAGCTTCCGCCAGACGCAGACTCCCTATCACCGGACAACATGCTATGCATCTCCACAGGTCCGGTTACAGGACTGCTGGGGGTGACGACAGGCCGTCTGAACGTGGCAGCCCGCTCTCCTCTAACGGGAATCTACGGTAACTCTAATGCTGGAGCCCACTGGGGGCCGGAGCTGAAGTACGCCGGCTACGACGGAATCATAATCAAAGGGAAATCGCCTAAGCCCGTATACCTCTACGTGGAAGACGACCTTGTAGAGCTCAGAGACGCAGGACACCTCTGGGGTAAAGGAGTGCTGGAGACAACCTCAACCCTTCAAAGGGACCACGGCGACCCTGACCTCAAAGTTGCAGCCGTAGGCCCCGCAGCTGAAAACGGCGTGCTGTACGGCTGCCTGATTTTCGACTACTGGGATGCGGCGGGAAGAACCGGAACTGGAACTGTTATGGCTTCCAAGAATCTGAAGGCCATAGCCGTTAGGGGTACAGGAGCCCTGAGGGTTGCAGACCCCAACCGCTACATGGAGGTTGTGAGGGACTCCTGGCAGGCTCTCATGGACGAGCCTGGCTTCAGAACTCAGGAGCACGCCGCCCTAGGCACGCCTGTAATCCTGGCGGTTGGGAATGCTCAGGGATGGCTTCCCACGAGGAACTTCCGTGAAACGGTTTTCGAGAAGGCCTACGACATTGCTGGAGAAGCCTTCAGAGACAGGTTCTCCATCAAGGAGTCTCCCATCCCGGGAGGTAGAGCATGCCTCTCCTGCCCTAACAGGTGTAAACGCTTCGGAAGAATAGAGTCAGGCAAGTATGCTGGAACCAAGGGAGGCATAGAATTCGAGACGCTGGCAGCCTTCGGCTCGAAATGCGGCATAGGCGACCTTGAAGCAGTCTTCCACGCCTCCATGATAGCCAACGACCTCGGCGTAGACACCATAAGCTGCGGAAACACCATAGCCCTGTTCATGGAGCTCCACGAGGAGGGGATACTGTCCCATGAGGAGCTTGAAGGCTTAGACCTCCACTTCGGAAACGCTGAAGCAATGATCGAGATGATTCACAGGATAGCGGAGAAGAAAGGTAAACTAGGAGAACTTGGCGCCCTAGGAGTGCGGAAGGCTGCTAAAGCCATAGGAAGGGGGGCTGAAAAATACACTACGGACGTTAAAGGACTTGAAACCATAGGAACAGACCCAAGGGTTGCCATAGGATTCGGCTTCGGCTACGCTGTAGCCAGCAGAGGCTCAGACCATCTGAGAGCCCACCCTGTCTTCGAAATGCTGCCCTACTTCCGTGCGGTTGCCGAAGAGCTCTTTGGCTCTAAGGAAGCCTGCATGCTCGGCGCCTTCGGAGGGAAGGTCAGGCTTATATTCTGGCATGAGAACATGGCGGCCGTCACAGACTCCATGGGAACATGCAGGTTCATGCATGCATCCTTCTACCCTGAATATCCCATCCCCGAAATAATGAGCAAGCAGTTTAAAGGCGGAAAGAAGCTGCTTTCAGTCAAATACCACGAGTGGCTTTCAGCCGCAACAGGAATACCCTTCACCTATGAGACGCTGCTCCAGGCAGGTGAAAGAGTAGTAGCTCTCGAGAGAGCTTTAAACACGAGGTTCGGCGTCAGAAGAAAAGACGACACGCTTCCCCAAAGATTCTTCAATCAGCCTGTGCCCTCAGGCAAGTTTAAAGGCAGAGTTTTCCCCAGAGAAAAGTTTGAAGCCATGCTCGACGAATACTACGAGCTCAGAGGATGGGATAAGCGTACAGGCCTCCTGTTCGAGGACAAACTGGTTGAACTGGGCATGAAAGACGTTGCAGAAGACCTTAAAAGGAGAGGTCTGCTGGCCTCAAAGGCGGAGGCGGGAGCAGCTAAAAGGAAGGCTTAACCTAAAGTTGATGGGGGGCTCTGAATGCCAGTCTGCAAGATTTGTGGTAAAAGAATCGAGGTGGCGAAAACAGGTGTGAAGCCTTACGTCTGCAGGATTTGCGGTAGGGTGGTCTGCAGAGACGACTACGACATCGTAAGGCAGGTTTGCAGGAAGTGCCTTCGAAAGGAGAGCTGACGGAACCCTAAATTATCCCCTTACTTTTTAACTCTTCCAGTTCTGAGCGGCTGTACCCTAAGACTCCACAGTAGATTTCCTCGTTGTGCTCTCCCATCCTCGGCGGGAAGCTCATTTTGAAGCCTACAGATTTCAGGTAGGCTGTAATGGATGGTGGAGGCGGAAGATGTATCTCCTTCCCTGTCCGCGGGTCCTTGGCCGTAATCATATACTTGCTGATGTAGGGATCCCGTGCTGCATCCATGATGGTGTTAATCTTGGAGATGGGCACCCCTATCCGGTTGAACATGCTGATAAGCTCGTCCACGGTGTACTTTCTCGTTGCCTCTGAAAGCTTCCTGTTAAGGTTGTCGACGTCCGCTATCCTGCCGGCGTTAGTTTCGTATTCTTTGCTGTAAAGAAATTCGAAGCCTGGAAGCTTGGTTATGGTTTCCCACTGCCTGTCGTTGCCGACAGCTATGTAAACGTAGCCGTCTTTGGCAGGGTAAACGGATACGGGGGCGAAGAACTCGTGGGTGTTTCCTCTCCTCGTAATCTTCTTGCCGAAGTCCACAGCCATCACTATCGGGTTTACCATTATGGATACTGCCCCTTGAAACATGGAAATGTCAACCCTGCATCCTTCACCTGTCACAGCCCGCTTAAACAGGGCCTTCATCACCTGGCCATAGGCGATTAAGCTGGCTCCCAAATCCACTATGGGAACTCCGAAAACCATGGGTGGGCCGCCTTTTTCACCGGTTATCTCCATGTACCCGCATCTCGCCTGGAGAATCGGGTCGTAGGCCGGCTCGTTGCTTTCAGGCCCGAAACCTGTGATGCCAACCCAGATTAGATCCTTTTTAACGCTACGCAGGATCTCGTAGTCTATGCCCAGCTTCCCGTAGCGTTTCGGAAGCGTGTTAGTGGCGAAAATGTCCACGTTAAGCTTTTCGATAAGCTCCTTTAAGATTTCACGGCCTCTCTCCTCGGCGAGGTTCAGCGTTATAGCCTTCTTACCCACGTTGTTGGGCAGATAGTAAGTGTACATTCTGTCTTCGCCTAAAGCTGGCTCGCCAACCCTCCGGTTGGGGTCCCCCTTCACAGGGTCCTCCAGCCTTATAACGTTCATCCCTTCAGCAGCCAGCAGGTATGTGAGAAAAGGCAGAGTTGTAGCCTGCTCGTGGCTGAGCACGGTAATCCTGCTGAAGAACTCCAATTCTCTCTGCTCTGTTTCTCTTAGCTCCGCCATCGGCTTTCACCTCTTAGCTAGCTCTTCAACGCGTTTAACTATGTCCTGAAGTTTTGAGCCTGGAGGGAACACTTCAGCTATTCCTAATTCCTCCTTTAAAACCGGGATTTCATCGTCGAGGACTATTCCTCCAAGGATCACCGGGATGTCTGCGCCGGCCTCCCTGAGCTTTTTCATGACTTCCCTGCACCAGTGCATGTGGGTTCCTGAGAGAATGCTTAAGCCGATGAGGTCTACCTTCTCCTTGAGGGCTAAGCTGACTATTTCATCCGGCTTCTTGAAGCGTCCGGTGTAGATTACCTCCATGCCGGCTTCTTTCAGGGCTGTTGCAACAACCTTCGCTCCCCTGTCATGACCGTCGAGGCCTGGCTTGGCTATTAAAACCTTAATTTTCCTCTCACTCATGCTTCCCCCTCCCAGTCTACCATACTACCATTTCTTCTGCTCTTCCGAAGACTTGAACCAGCCTTTCGCACATTTCGCCTAGTGTAGCCTTCGCCTTAACCGCGTCGATAATGTACGGCATGGTGTTCTTCCCGGTTTCAGCTGCCTTCTGCAGTTTAGCAAGCGTTTCCTCAACCTGCTTTCCGTCTCTTGAAGCCTTAAACTTCTCCAGCCTCTCTATCACCTGCTCCTCCACTTCTGGGGAAACCTTGAAGACGCTTTCAAGCTTCTCCTCTCTTTCGACGGCGAAGAGGTTTTCGCCTACCCGTATAATGTCTTTTTCCTCTATTCTCTTTTGCTGCTCGTATGCTTGCTTCGCTATAAGCCTCTGCATCCACCCTTTCCTTATGGCTTCGATGGCTCCTCCCTCATCCTCCACAGCCTGAATAATCTCCCTCAGCTTCTTTTCAATCTCGTTCGTGAGGGACTCAACAAAGTAGGATCCCCCCAGCGGGTCTATTACGTCGGTAACCCCTGACTCGTAGGCTACTATCTGCATGGTCCTCAAAGCGATACGCATGGATTCCTCGGTGGGAATGGCGAAGGCCTCATCATAGCACTGCATGTTTTGAGCCTGCACTCCGGCTAGGGCTGCTGCCAGCGATGAAAGGGTAATCCTTATGATGTTGTTCAAAGGCTCAGCCCTAGTCAGGTGTAAGCCTCCTGAACCCACGAAGATTCTCATCATGCAGGAGCGGGGGTCTCTGGCTCCGAACTTGTCCTTCATTATCCTAGCCCAAAGCCTTCTAGCCGCCCTCAGACCGCATATAACCTCGAAGAATTCAGGAGCGCAAACACAGTTCCAAACCGAGATGTTGAAGGCGAAGCTGTCGATGGGCAGCCCCCTCTTCAGCATTGCCTCCACGTAGGATATGGCGTTCGCGAAGCTTAACCCCATAGCCGTTACGAAGTCCGCTCCAGCCTCCTGGATGTGGTACTGGCATACGGTTATAGGCTGCCACCGGGGCATCTGTTTAACGCAGAACTCCATTAGGTCGCAGGCAAGCCTCATAGAATGCTCAACAGGGTAGATGAAGGTTCCCCTAGCCACGAACTCCTTTAAAATCTCGTTTTGGCATGCCCCCCAGATTCTGTCCCTAGGCACGCCACGCCTGTCAGCTTCAGCTATATGCATGGCTACGATGAAAGGTGCGGTTGCATTCACCTGAAGGTGAACGCTTATCTTATCCATTGAAATATCCTGGTAGAGAAGCTCGTATTCTGATATGTTGCTTATCGAGCATCCTACCTTGCCTACTTCCCCCTTCGCCAGCGGGTGGTCTGGGTCGTAGCCAAGCTGGGTAGGAAGGTCGAATGCGGCGCTTAAACCTGTTTCCCCGTGGGCGAGCAGATACTTCCATCTCTTGTTGGTTTCCTCGGCGGTGCCCCAACCAGTGTACTGCCTCATAGTGTAAAGGCGTGACCTGTACATCAGAGGATATATGCCCGAAGTGTACGGGTATTCTCCTGGAAAAGCTATGTCGCTGAAATAGTCTAAATCTTTAATGTCGTTTGGAGTGTAGAAGGGCTTGACAGGGATGCCTGAGAAAGTTTTAAACTCCTTCTTTCTTTCAGGAGCCTTGCTTAAAGCCTTCTTCACACGGGTTTCCATCCATTCCTCCTGCCTCTTCTTGAGCTCCTCTAGAAATTTACCGTCAAACATGAGTCCTCCCCACCTCAAGATATTACTTTAGTAAGGAGAATTAAAGGCTAGTGACGTTTTTTAATCACTAATCCTAAAAAATCTGAAAAATGCGTTCAAACAAGCTTCCATCCACAAGAAGAGTATAAAGTCTACAGTTGAAAATCTAGGCGAGTTAAGCTGATAGCAACAGCCGGTTTACTTTCTTTTTCTTTCCTTGTAGAGTTCGCGGACGATTATGAGGTTGTTGATTTCTGTTGTTCCTCCACCCCAGAGGAGTCCTCCTGCATCCCTCCAAAGCCTGTTAACAGGCATCTCCTCTG
>QMXU01000064.1 GCA_003662305.1 Candidatus Hecatellales archaeon | reverse complement strand
GACCGCTCCCCGAAGAGTTCCTCCTGCCCGAAGAAGTTTCCAGCCATAACCATGAATAGGAATATCAGGATGAGTATGATCAGCAGGCCCAGGTTAGGTCTCGCCCTATATCCCGCCATAATTCTCCCTCACTGAGCTATCCCTATGGTGTTCCCTATTCCAGCTATCACTACCAAGTCGTTTTCCTTGGTTTTCTCCCGGATAATCCGCTTCACCCTTTCGAGTGCCCTGTTGACTCCCTCATAGATTTCTTTACGCATGGGGGCTATGGCCTCTTTAAGCGACTCCTTGATAATCACGGCGTAAAGCGGTATCTTATGTTTGTGGGCAACCTCCTCTATCCTAAACCTTTCTGTCCCTATCCCGCCTATGGCTGCTCCAACCCCGTCTGAAACGTCACCTGTCTCTTCACCTTCAAATTTGAGGGCTGCATCCACCATGACTATGATGGAAGGCCTGTAACCGTAGGTGTTGATGAGGGCTTCCAAGGCTTCCCCAGGCTTCCCAACGTTTCCACCTGGGCCTTCAGCCTTCAAAACCAGAATCCGCCTTCCATCCAGCTCAGCTTCCCCGTAAACCATGTCCTTCTCTATTTTTTTAACTTCTCTTCCGGCAAGCAGTTTGCAGGCTAGAAGCGGCCCTGCTCCGTCGCCTATGGGCTGTCCTTCAGCGAAGGCTCCTAACGCTCCATCGTAGGCGTAAGCCATATCCATGATTAAGGGTAGAATCATGTGAAGCTGAGCTGTGATAATGTAGGCGTTAGTACGCCTGCCCATGAGGTAGTAGTGGCGGACCACCCGGTATATCTGGTTTAAGTCTAGGGCAGCCTCCAAGAGGTTCTCCAGATTGTTCAGGCTGGCTTCATCAGCCTTAGGAGCGATCCTCCGCACGGTGTCCTTCATGCTCAGGTCTCTCACGTCTAGGAGATGGTCAAGCTTCCAGACGATTCCAGCTGGGTCCATGTCTACAGGCTGAATTAGAAAGGTTTCGAGAAACTGGTCTATCCTCTGCGTTGGGTCTTCCTCAGGCTTACCAATCTCCTTAACGACTTTCACAGCTTTCTCTCTGGCTTTGTCTCTTAGAAATTTAAGTCTTCTAAGGTTACGCTCTATATCCCTGTTCCAGATGGCAAGCTGGATACGCTGGCCGTAGAAGAAGTAGGCTATGATGAAGGCGAAGAAGGCCACTTGGAAGATTACAGTCCAAATGTTACCTCCTTCACCCATAAGCTGCTGGAGCAGAGGCATAAATCTTCAACCCTTCACCTGGCACCGGCCCTGAAGGCTCTACTAGCGATAAGAGTAAAGTAACGGCAAATATTTAAAACTAAATTTAAAACCGAAAATCCCCGGGAAAAAGAAAACTTAAAATTCACGTCAGCCTAGAAGTCTCTGGGTTCACGGCCACAGCCTCCGGGGCAAGACCCGAACCCATCAGAACTCGGAAGTGAATCCCGGAGGCGCCGGGCATTACTGCTCTCCGAAAGGGGGCGGGAAAACCCGGTGCCGTGAACCTATCTAAGTTCTCCATTCCAGTATGTGAAGGCTTTTTAAATGTATAGGGAGACCTTTAAGATGTGGGGGAGCCGTTGGATTTCAAGGAGAACGCTCACTGCACTGACAGGCTTTGCGTCTGCGGAGGCAAGGGAAGGCTTGTCTGGGTGGCAGACTACCACCGGTGGAGCAGACAACTCCTATGCAACCTCGGAGGAGTAGTCTTCTTGGAAGTTTTCGGCGACCTGGAAGTCTACGATTACGTGGGGGACAATCCTGCCCTTAAAGGCAACCCAGCCAGGCATACGCCTCCAACCCCGAAGCCTGAAGACTACTTCCGGTGTGCCCGCTGTGGAAGGCTGACCTTGAAGGCTGGAAGACACCACCTTTACTGTTCCGCCTGCGCCAGGGAGAAGGAGAAAGAGCGTAAGAGGCTTTGGGCTAGAAAGGCGAGAAGCAATAAGCGTTCAAAGTAGCCCTTCTGCACTCTTAAAAAGAAGCATTCGTATCCACTATAATAATCATTTTTAAAACGTCTACGCTGGGAACACAAGTTTTAAAGGTTGCTTCCCCGCTGGAATAGTATCTTAGAGAGGTTCAGGGCTTGAAGGGAGCCGCCGCCTACTACGAGTCCGTATGGTATACGCCCAGCCGAAGGTTTACAACCAGCACCCGCGAGCTCACCCATCTAGCCATAGCCCTAGTAACCCTCATAGCCCTAGGTTTCTCATGGTTCGGCTTCAGGTTTTCCCCGCCCATTATCGGGGCTGTGCTGGTGGGGGTTCTCCCCGCCTTCCTCCTCCACGAGTTCGCCCACAAGTTTTCCGCTCAGAAGTACGGTTTTTGGGCTGAGTTCAGGCTTGACCCTTTCGGCATAGCTATAACAGCCTTCTCCATTTTGGCTCCCTTCAAAATAATCGCTCCCGGGGCTGTGCTCGTCTGGGGGCCCATGGTGGACCGCAGTGTTATGGGTAGAATCTCGCTGGCAGGCCCCCTAACGAACATGCTGCTGGTAGCGGTATTCTTCGCTCTCTCCCCTTTCATGCAGTCCTACATCGTATGGTTCGGAGTTAACTTCAACGCCTTCGTAGCTTTCTTCAACCTTCTCCCCTTCGGAATCTTCGATGGGAGAAAGGTTCTAGCCTGGAACTGGAAGGTCTGGCTTATCTTCTTTGCGGCAAGCCTGATTCTGCTGGCCAGAGGCTACATCTAGCCTCAACGCTACCTTTAACTTCGCAGTCCGGCTAAAAGAATATTGAAGGTGAAAATGGGATGGAAGGCTTCGCAGAGGCTTCACCCGGCAGACTTTTCGCTGTAAGACTTCCATACGGCGGAGACCTGCTAGAGTCCATCCGAGACTTCGCCGTCCGCGTAGGGGTTGAAACTGGAGTTCTATGGGTCATAGGAGCCGTTAAGAAGGCTTCAGTGAGCTTCTACAACCAGGAGGAGAAAACCTATTCCAAGCATAGCTTCGATGAGCCCCTGGAAATCCTCTCCTGCATAGGAAACATCGCAAAGCTTAAAGGTGAAACCTTCGCTCACGCCCACATAGTTCTCGGAGATAAAAACGGCAGAACCTATGGAGGACACCTGGAGAAGGGCACCACAGTCTTCTCAGCTGAAATGTTCCTCCTAGAGCTTAAAGGTGTAACCCTCAACCGCGAATACGATGAAACCACAGGGCTAAACCTGTTTAAGCTTTAAGAGCCTTCAGCCTCCTATTTTTTCTTGGGTGAATTATGCCTTGTATAAGTATGGTGAAGTAGAGTTCACCTGGCTCGGCCACGACTGCTTCAAGGTTAAGGCTGCAGGGTTAACCATCTACTTTGACCCCTACGAGATAAAAGGCGGAGAACCTGCGGACATAGTTTTCGCAAGCCACGGACACTTCGACCATCTTAGCCCCGGCGACATAGCTAAGATTTCCACGGGTGAAACCGTGGTGGTGACCACGCCCTCCAGCAAACCTCAGCTTTCAGGAGTTAAGCTTAAAGAGGTTTTAACGGTTAAGCCTGGAGACCGGGTGGAGGTTAAAGGCGTAGAAGTCCAAGCGGTTCCAGCCTACAACGTCAACAAGTTCATGTCTCCGGGAAGGGTTTTCCACCCGAAGGAGGAGGGAGGAGTAGGTTTCCTCGTAACCTTGGCAGGCGTTAAAATCTACCATGCAGGCGACACAGACCTGATAGCTGAAATGGAAGGACTCCAGCCTGACGTAGCCCTAATCCCCGTAAGCGGAACCTACGTTATGACAGCCGAAGAGGCAGCTGAAGCCCTGAAAAAGATAAAGCCGAAAGTCGCCATACCCATGCACTACGGCTCCATAGTAGGAAGCCCAGAAGACGCGGAAAAATTCAGGCAGCTCGCCCCAAAAGAAGTTCAAGTGGTCATCCTAGAGAAGGAAGCCTAACCCGCTAGGGCTTCCGCTCCTCTGCTTCTAGGATTACTTCGACAGCCCACCCTGCAGCCTTCGCTACAACCTCTCTCGAGCAGGCTTTAGGCCAGGCTACCTGCTTGAACTCCATGTAGGCTTCAGGATTTCGAAGGTTGAAAGCCTTTCCGAATAGGGCCAGCTGAATGTCACGGCACAGGTAGCTTCCAAACTCCTCTAGGAATCTTCCTCCAACTTTTTCAACCAGCTCGTAAATGCGGTCTTTAACCTTAAGGATGGCTTCCGGGTTACGCTTTAAGGCGTTCCTTCCAACTCCGAATTTCAGGCTTATGGCTGCTGCAGCTCCAGCCATGGCTCCGCATGCTCCCCGGCCCATGTTGCCAACTCCGCCTGAAAGACCTATCAAGGCTTTGAAAACTTCTTCCCCCTTCAGGTTCAAGGCGTCTGCTATGGCGGCGAAGGTTGCCTGGGCGCAGCCTCCATACCTGGCTGGGTAACGTTGTCCAAGCGTCACGGCTTTCCTGTAGGCTTTATCCTTTTTAGGGTGCAAGTGTTCTCCCTCCAGCTTGGAGGTGGCGTGCATATATAACTTATATCTTTAACGGTGTTTTTCCATAATAAGCGGTCTCCAAGGTCCGTTCGGGGGCTGGCGAAGAATGGTCACCGTAGACTTCCACCTCCATGTGGGCAAGTATGAAATGTATCCTAGGTGGGTTCACGAGTTCCAGCGGAAGATGAACCCTACAATCTATTCAGACTATGAGAAGTATGTTTCTCCAGAGGGAATCCTACGTCTGCTCGACGAGGCTGGCATGGAATACGGGGTAGCTCTGGCAGAGTATAACCCCATGGTCACAGGCATCGTTCCAAACGAGTATATCGCCGAGTTCTGCGGTAAAAGCGAAAGGCTGATAGCCTTCGCCTCCGTCAATCCTTGGCTTATGGCAGACCCTGCGAGAAAGTTTGAGGAAGCCCTCTCAAAGCTGAAGATGAGAGGGCTGAAAATCTACCCCTCCTACCAGCATGTCTACCCCAACGATGGAAGGCTCTACCCCGTTTACAGGAAGGCTGAAGAGTTCGGGGTCCCCGTAATGTTCCACACAGGCTCCTCCATCTTCCAAGGCTCAAAAATAAAGTATTCAAACCCGATTTACCTGGACGACATCGCCGTGGACTTTCCAGACCTGAAAATCGTCATGGCCCACGGCGGAAGGGGCCTATGGTATAAGGAAGCCTTCTTTCTGGCGAGAACCCATAGAAACGTCTACCTTGAAGTTTCAGGTCTACCGCCTAAAAACCTGCTGAAATACTTCCCGGAGCTGGAGAGGATTCCAGACAAAATTATCTTCGGCTCGGACTTCCCTGGAGCAACCATAAAAGAATGTGTTAAAGGCATTGAAAGCCTGCCCCTGACAGAAAGCCTGAAAAGGAAAATCCTTGGAGAAAACGCCGCGAAAATCTTGGAACTCTAACCTGAGCCTCGGGAGACGTTTAATAGCTTCCCGGACGGTCTTCCCCATGGCTGAAGAGCGATGTAAGGTCTGCGGTAAACCTGTTAAGCCTCTGCCCTATGTGTGCAGCTACTGCAAAAACGTCTTCTGCGTGGAGCACAGGCTTCCGGAAAAGCATGAATGCGAAGGGCTGAGCGAGCTGCGAAGGTTTAAGCCCGTCGAGGTTGAACCTCTTTCAAGGGCTATCTCAGAGTTTGAAGCCGCCCAGAAGAAAGGCGGAGGCTTCCTGAACAGGCTTAAAAGGAAGTTTTCCAGGCGAGGTTAAACTATTTCCCCGCAGACTCCTCCATCATCCTGATTATTTCTTTCCTAGCCTTCCTGCTAACTCTTCTCACCACTTTCTTCATGAAGCCCATCACGTAGGTTTTCGCCAGCCAGGGCATTTTGAAAACGTATTCGGTGGCAAGCTCCTCCGCCCAGTTCATGCCGTGGTCCCAGCATGCCAGTATAAGCTCCCAGTGGGACGGCTTCATGTCTTTAACCGAGAAGCCCTTCTCACCTTTAAGGCTTCCAATAGGAACGAAAAACAGGGGCACAATAATGCTCTTGTAGGGTTTAAGCCTGTCCATGAGCTCGATGGTCATGTAAACGTCCTCCTCGGTTTCGCCTGGAAGCCCCAGAACCAGGGTTCCGCATGGAATCCAAAGGCTGTCCTGGCAGATGCCGAAGGCCTGCTCCACTAGGTCAGGCCATTCCTCAGGTTTGAAGGGCTTAACCTTCCCAGGCATGTTAAGCTCAATCATTCTGGGGCTGCCTGTCTCGATTCCCGTTTGACCTGAAACCCAAGGCTTATTCCTGCTTCCAACCCCGATTATCTCCGAAATCTCCTTCAGAAGCCCCGGCCTCTCAACAACGGAGGCCAGAGCGAAATGGCTTAAACTGACGTTTTTAACTCCCTCCACCCCGGCGG
>QMXU01000063.1 GCA_003662305.1 Candidatus Hecatellales archaeon | reverse complement strand
GGCTAATACATCTTTCGCTTAGCTTGGCGGCAGGGCTGGGGTGAGTTTGCCAGCCCCCTTGTTCTGTGAAAATGCACACAAATATAAATTTTTACGTTTGCAGCTTCCCGAAAATCCGGTTTCTTACTCGTTCTTAAAAGTTAATTGAGGTGTCTTCCTAAGTGCGTAGCCTGCTTCAACCCAAACCGCCAGAAGCAGGGCTGGGGGGACAGGGCATGGAGGGCAAATACTGGTCTCCCGGTCGGCAGCCTGGTAGACGGGGTTCTCGTTCACAGGCAGAGTTATCTCTGTTGCTCCAAGTTCTTCCCCAAGCTTCTCAGCCCACTTCCTCACCTTGCCACAGCTAGACACCGTTTTCACCTTTATTTTGCTTCCTTGGGCTTCCGCTCTTATCTTGGCTTTGAACCCGCAGTTGCCAGCGTCCACAAGAATCTCCGTCGGCAGGGTTAAACTCCCTCCAGTGATAGATGTTAAAAAAGATTAGATTAAGGTTATAAATAGCTTTTCGGAAAATATGGTAGGTCTTCAGGGTGGCCAGATTGGGTTTAGAGAGAACCTTCGCCATTCTTAAACCGGAAACCGTTGAACGACGCCTGATAGGGGAAGTGGTAAAGCGGATTGAGGAGGCAGGTTTCAAAGTTTTAGCCTTAAAACTGGTTTGGGCAAGCCGTGAGCAGGCTGAAAAACTCTACGAGGTTCACCTTGGAAAGCCCTTCTATCCTGAGCTGATAAACCATATAACCTCAGGGCCCATAGTGCCCATGGTTTTAGAAGCTGAAAACGCTGTGGAAAAGCTTAGAACCTTTATAGGCGCCACGGACCCCGCTAAAGCCGAGCCTGGAACCATCCGACGAGACCTAGGCTTATCCATAACCAAAAATGCTATTCATGCAGCCGACAGCCATGAAAGCTACGAGAGAGAACATAAAATCTTCTTCGCAACAGAAGAAATTCTAAACTATTAAACTGTTAAGGAAAAAATAGGAGAAAAGAGACTATTTAACTATCTCTAGTAGGATTTCTGTTATGTCGAGCATTTTCATGTTGGAGCCTGTCATTTTTATGGCGTCGTCAAGGTTTCTCCAGCAGAAGGGGCACACGGAGGTGAGGACCTCAGCTCCAATGCTTTCTGCCTCCTTAATTCTTTCAACAGCTGTTTGAATGGCCATTTCTGGGAAGCCTGATTTAACCCCTCCTCCTGAGCCGCAGCACCAAGCCCATTCTCTGCTTCTCTCCATCTCGACGAATTCAATCTTCGGAATAGACTTCAACACGTTTCTCGGAGCCTCGTAGCAGGCTTCACGTCCCTGAATAGGGGCCATATGCCTTCCAAGGTGGCAGGGGTCGTGGTAGGTCACTTTCTTGGGGTATTCGCCCAACTCTATCTTACCTTTCCTGATGAGTTCCTCGATAAGTTGGATGGTGTGGATTACAGGCTTGTTGAAGCCTACGTTTAGGATGTCGCTGTAGCCATGGGGTGGTTCCTGCTGGTAGTCTGCGAGCAGCGTCCTGTAGCAGCCTGCACACGTGGTTATAACTTTCTTGGCTCCAACTCTGTCCACGAGTTCAGCGTTGTGTCTTGCTACCTCTTGGGCGATGTCCCACTGACCTGTCCTAAGGTGGGGGGAGCCGCAGCACCATTCGTCGTCGGAAATGGTGAAGTCCACACCAAGCTTCAACAGGAGCTTAGTTGTTGCCAGTGCTATGTTTTTCTGCCTGTAAGAGGAGGTGCAACCCACAAAGTATAGGTACTCAGCTGTTTCAGGAAGCTTCTGCCTGATATCCTTGGGCAGCCAGGCAAGCCTGTCCACATGCTTCTCCATGTAAGGGTTATGCTCCTTAAGCGTCCACTCTCCGAAGGCTTTCTGCCTTGCAATCGGCCCAACCCCAGCCTTAACAGCCTCTCTGCGCAGAGTTTCCATAGTTCTGATTATCCAGTCCTTAAAGTCTACCTCACACTGCTGGGCGCAGGCTGCACAAGTAGTGCAGGCAAAAAGTGCTTGAACCAGTGGCTCACTCCATTCAAGCTTTCCCTCTAGGAGGCCCTTTGCAGCTGCAGACCTAGCCCTAGAACCATAATAAGAATCGAAGTAAAAGTAGTTTCCTGAGGGGCAGTTTCGGCCGAAAAGGTTTTCCTTCTCACCCCAATTGTAGAAGTACTTGCAGTTGCCGCAGTGGGTGCACGTGTAGATCACATTTCTAAGCTTTTCAAGCTCGCTTAGCCGCGCCATCTACCTCACCCCCAGCTTCCCAGGATTCATGATCCCATTCGGGTCAAGCATATCCTTCACCTTGGTCAGCAACGAGATGAAGCCTGGATCAGCTTTTCGGTTGAGAATACTCCAGAAGTCTACGGGAGGCTTGTAAGGTATCATTCCATATTTCACGCCAGCCTCTACACACTCTAACAAAGCTTGCCTAGCGTTCTCCTGATTGTCTATGCCCTTTATCCTGAGGTTGGGGTCCCCAACCTTCCTTTTATCGAAGGGGACAAAGGCCCTCATCATCCCGTAGTGGGCGCCCTGAAAGTTGGTAAGTCTCACCGCAGGGGAGAAGTGGTGCTTGATAAGTATTGTTTTCCATTCATGGTAGAGTGGAGGCCAGTTAGAGGCAGGTGTAAAAGTTCCAGGCCAAGATAGACCTGCAACACCGGAGCCACAATAGTTCTTCGTGGTTCCCACAATCCTACTCGGCAACTGGGTCCTACCTTTCAAGGCTTCCTCAGGGTAGGGGTAAGGCCTAACTGAGCTACCCCTCTGCTGTTCTTCCTTCACAATCTTGTTAAAAAGGTCTACGTAAGCGTCCATCTGCTTCTCCGTCCAAGCGGTGAGCACGTTGAAGCAGTACCATTCAGGTGCATCTTTAGGCTTTTCCACATAGGGGTGGGGTATAGGAACCTGAGCAAGCCACCAGCTTACCGCCGTCACATCCAAGGGCACGTATGTTCTCCTTATAGCCCTCTGCCAGCGGGCCATGTCCTCAACGTTGTCGGTTGCAACTGTTTCAACCTTGATGAAGGGTGGTATGTCATATATCCATACACCCAGCTTGGTTACGATGCCGGTAGTTCCAAGCCAGCCTATGAAGAGACCTGCAAGCTGGGGAAGCGGCCAGAGGCTATGCCATGAATCCGAGAAAGCGCAGGAGCCAATTTTTGCCACCTCACCTGTAGGCAGCACAACTTCCATGCTGCTTATGTTTTCAGCGTTTATTCCGAACTTGCTGGCCAGATGCCCTATACCACAGTTGATGGCGCAGGCTAGAACGGAGGCTGCAGGCGGCCCTACAGGCCAGGAGAAGGTGAAGCCCTCCTTCTTTAACGCCGCTGAAAGTTGTGCATGGGTTACCCCGGGTTCAACTACAACATATCCTGTTTCAGTATTAATTTCGATGATTTTATTCATCCTCTTGAGGTCCATTATGATGCCTCCATTCTCGGGAATGCATAGTCCTCCAATATTGGTTCCTGAAACATAAGGTACTACTGGTATCCGCTCCCTATTTGCCAGCCTTAAAATACGCTGGATATCTTCAACGGTGTTCGGTAGGACAACGTAGTCAGGCATCCTAGGCTTAGCCCATGTCAGGTCGAAGGAGTAGGGGTAAAGCACGGCTTCATCAGCTGAGGCGTACTCATCTCCAACAATTTCCTTTAAAATTCTTAAAATTTTATCCCCCAAAGTTGCACCTCCATAGAGCATAAACTATTTGGAAATGACGGATTTAAATTTTTTGTTCCATTTTTAAGGGCGGAAACTGCAAATACTTCTACGAGCATAGGGTAGATGTCACAGTTTTAGAGGATGAATGGTGCTACGGTTCTCCCCTCTCCAGAGCGTGGCAATGGGGTCCAGCTAAAAAGTTCGCGAGGCAATAATGCTTGGCTCATGGATAAGCATTGGAGCTGAGGTCCTCACCTCCGTGTGCCCCTTCTGCTGGAGAAACCTTGACGACGCCATAAAAATGACAGGCTCCAACATGAAAATGCTCGACATAACAGAAATCCTCGTCGACCTGGTTAAACCCAAAAAGTAAATTTTCCTTCCTCCTCACTTTTAAATGTTTGAAGCCTGTTAGGAGGTAGAGTGGAGGCTTGCCCTATGGAAATTAAATTTTTCAGAGCTCCCCTAGACCCTGAAGAAAGAGAGCCTAAGCTTAAGCTTAAAACCGCCAAGTGCAGGGATGGCTACGCCGGAATACCCTTCAGAGACCCCTACGACGGCGTCCTGTCCGTCCTTCGAAGAGGTTTCCGTAAAAGCTTCAGGGAGGTTGGAGGCTTAGAGGTTGAACCCTGGCTGGTTCCAGCCCCAGAGCCAAAATACATTTCGCTGCTAACCGTTGAAAACATGGTGGCCTTCATAGACTCTGACGGCTGCAGGCAGTACGCTGAGAAGCTTGAAGGCTTCCTCCGCGGAAAGGTTCTCCCAGGAATTCCTGTTATGGTCTCCGTTGACCATTCGCTTACAGGAGGGTGTGTTAAAGCTTTAGCCCGTGAATACGGCTCAGCCAGCCTTGCACTGATAGTTTTGGACAGTCACTTCGATGCTGTAATCCCCTCTGTCCGCTGCGGGCTAATCCAGTATGACCTAGAAACGAATCCCAGCAGCCCCTTCAGCCCTTCAGACCCCTACATCAGGGGGAGGCTTGACAGCTACAACGCCGACTCCTTCCTCTATTACCTGGTAGAGGAAAAGGTTCTGCCACCGGAAAACATCCTAGTGCTGGGGGTTTCAGACTATCCTCCCCCTCACGCCTTCAAAATCGAAGACCCAAGAGTTAAACGGTACCTGGCACTGTACACGGGGCTTGAAAGCTTAGGCGTGAAAATCGTGAGAAAGGAGAGGCTGAGGAAAAGCTGGAAGGTCGTCAGGGAAGCCTTAAACAGTCTGAAAGCCGAATACTTCTACCTTTCAGTGGACATAGACATAGGTGCCAGAGCCGCCCTCCAAGGGGCAAGATTCCTAGACTATGAAGGCCTAAGGAAAGAGGAAATCTACACGCTTATCCGCCTGGTTAAGAAGAGAATTGAAGGCGGAGCCCTCGCCGGGCTGGACCTAGCTGAAACAGACATTTACAGTGCTGGCGTTGGAAAGAATGGAGAAAAAGATGAAACCTACCAGGTGGAGGCTGAGATTTTAAGACTTCTCCTCGAGCAGCCTCCTCACACGTAAACCATGCAGGACGCTACCTGCGGCAGTATCCTGAAGTTTTCCGTTGGGGTTCTTGGAGGTATCCCGCAGGAAGGTATAAGCATATCCGTGCCCTTAGCTATGCATTCAATGCAGGCTTTCTTCACGGTTTCAGGATTTCCCTGAAGTAGCACAGACACTGTGGGAACGTTCCCTGCCACTGCAACCCTGTTTCCGAGAACCTGCTTCGCGAAGGCTATATCCACCTGGGCGTCACAGGAGAAGGTGTCTATACCCGTGTCGGGCAGATAGGGCAGATAGGATGTGGCGTTCCCGCAGATGTGGAGAACCACGGGGGCGGAAACTCTGCTACAAAGCCGCTGGTAGGTTGGAACCATAAGCTCCTTGAAGGTTTGAGGGCTTATAATGTCAGAGGAGGCTGTTGGATCCGCTATGCATATCACGTCTGCTCCGGCTCTAAGGGCTGCCCTAGCCTCTTCAACGTTCAAGTCCGCCAGCTGGAAGAGAACTTCCCTAAGCTCCTCAGGGTCTCTACGTTTAATCCACCCGCAGAACTTTTCAACCCCGAAGATGTGGCCTGCAATCGTGAAGGGGCCTACAACCTGCCTAGAAATGGGCAGGTAGTCTCCATATTTCTCCCTCAGTTTTTCAACGGCGCCTTCAACTACTGGGAAGCGTCCTCTATCTAAAATCCCTTCAGGAAGCTTAAATTCTTCAAGCTCTTTGAAGGCCGGCTTCCTGACGCTGGGGTGGATGTCCAAGGCGCCGTAGTGGATTTCTGCTCCTAAGGCTTCAGCTTGGATGCAGAGGTCGAAGGGGATTTTAAAGCCTTCTAGGCCTATCACTTCCCAGGCTGCTGCTGCAAGTTTAGCCATGAGTTCAGGGTCTCGGTGAGCGTCTGGGAAGGGAGCCTTAACAGCCATCATCTGGTCCACGGTGGCGGTGGTTAAAGGGTCGAAAGCTGTAACCCTGTCAGCCTTCCACTTGTTGCCTGTCAGGCATAGTAAAGCCCTTTTCTTCGGCGTCATCTCCATTGGTTAAACACCTCCGAGATAGATATTCCAAGGCCGGATGCCTATTTAAAAATAACGTGTCAACGTTAATTAAACTAAATTTTTAAATTCTCTCAAGTAGTGTTAGGCTTACCTAGTGAGAGGTGTTCC
>QMXU01000062.1 GCA_003662305.1 Candidatus Hecatellales archaeon | reverse complement strand
TCTCCCGAGGCCTCCCCTAGCGCAGCTTCTTTCGGAGAAGGCTTTAACCCCGTCGCTTAAGACTTCAGGACCTAGAATTGTGAGGGGGACAGGGTCTCCAGTATGGTTTCCAACCGTTACAGGAGTTGCATGGTCAGCTGTTACGGCCAGGTATGTCTCTTCAAGGTTGAGGTTGTCTAGAAGGTATCCTATCATCTCGTCCAATCTTTCAATCATGGCTATTTTCTCCTCGAGGTTTCCGTCGTGGCTTGCGTTGTCGGTGCCCTTCACGTGGAGGAAGCAGAAGTCGTAGGTTTTCAACGCCTTAACCAGGCCTTCAGCCTTCCCGTAAAGATTAGTTTTCGTCGTTCCAGTGGCACCTTTCACCGGTATATTCTTCATTCCAGCTGCCAGGCATACGCCGCGGATAAGCGAGGTCACAGCTATAAAGGCGGCTTTAACCTTGAACCTTCCAGTGAAGCTCTCTATTTCAGGCAGAACTCCTGCACCCCTGAAAACCACGGCGTTAGCTGGGAGAAGCTTCCTTTTAGCTCTCTCCCTGTTCAGCGGGTGTCCTTTAAGCTTCCTTCGGATTTCAGCTGTAACCTCGTTGACAACTTCAGCCGTTTTTAGGGCTTCACCTGTCAGGGGTTTAGCCTTCAAAAGAGGCTGGCCTACCTTGCCAGGGTCGGTGTCGGAAACGTGGGGTGAAAGACCTGGCCCCCGGAGAACCAAAGCCAGCCTGTGCTCAGTAGTGTGCAGAAGGAAAACTTTAACCTCAGGATGCTTCTTGGAGGAAAGCTTTCCCAGGCTTCTCACGATTTCAGACGCTGTGGCAGTGTCGATACGTCCAGCCCTCCTGTCGACTACCAGCTCCCCCCGCATGGTTGCCAGGTTTCCCCTGAAGGCCACGTCTCTAGGCTTAACTTTGAATCCTGCTCCTAAGGCTTCAAGGGCTCCTCTGCCCCTGTAGACTTTGAGGGCGTCGTAGCCGAAGAGGGCGAGGTGGGCGATGTCGCTTCCAGGCGGAACTCCTGGAGCCAGAACATCTACTATACCATTTACCCCCATACTGGCAGCCCTGTCAAAGTTAGGTGTTGAAGCAGCCTCCAGAGGCGTTCTGCCCTTAAGCTTTTTCAGAGGCCTGTCAGCGGCCCCGTCGAACACGATCAAGGCAGCTTTCAAGGATACCGCCTCTAGCAGGGTAAAACATAATATTTTAGTTTAAGGCTTTAAAGGATTTGCTGGTGGGCCTCTTGCCGGAAAGGCGAAGCTGGCAGAACAAGTTCAACGAATGGTTCCACGACATGCTTTCGAAAGCCGAAATAGTGGACTATAGGTATCCGGTTAAGGGGGGCGGAGTCTGGCTTCCCTATGGCTTCAAGCTTAGAGAGAAAATTCTATCCCTCATCAGAAAGCTTCTAAATGAAACCGGACACCAAGAAGTCTTGTTCCCGCTTCTGATAACGGAGGGAATGCTCGCCCAGGAAGCCGAGCATGTTGAAAGCTTCAGCCAGCAGGTTTTCTGGGTTACCCAGGCTGGGAGGGAAAGCCTCGCTGAAAAGCTCGCCTTAAGACCTACCAGCGAAACGGCTATCGCACCCATGTTCAAGCTTTGGATCAGAAGCCATGTAGACCTGCCCAAGCGAATCTACCAGGTTGTAAGCACCTTCCGCTATGAAACCAAGGCTACAAGGCCTTTAATCCGCGTTAGGGAGATAACCACCTTCAAGGAAGCTCACACCTGCCATGAAACCTTCCAAGAAGCTGAAGAACAGGTTAAAACGGCGGTGAAAGTTTACAGCAGCTTTTTCGACGAGCTTGCCGTCCCCTACGTGATTTCCAAGAGGCCTGAATGGGACAAGTTTGCCGGAGCCCTATACTCGCTGGCCTACGACACAGTTTTCCCCGATGGAAGAACCCTCCAAATAGGAACCGTTCACAACCTAGGCCAAAACTTTTCCAAGGCCTTCGAGATAACCTTCGAGGCGAAAGATGGCGGAAGAGAGTTCGTCTGGCAGACCTGCTACGGCATCTCAGAGAGGGTTGTAGCCGCTGTAATGGCTCTGCACGGAGACGACCACGGCCTTATACTTCCCCCCTCCGTGGCTCCAATCCAAGCCGTAATAGTGCCCATACCCTACAAGGGATACGAGGAGGCTGTAAACAGGAAAGCTGAAAGCCTGACTGAAACCCTCCGGAGAGAAGGCTTCACAGTCCACGCAGACCTAAGAGAAAAATACACTCCAGGAGCCAAATTCTACGACTGGGAGCTTCGAGGAGTCCCCGTGAGGATAGAAATAGGACCCAAAGACCTGGAAAAGGGAGTTATAACGCTGGTGCGTAGAGACACGCTTGAAAGAACCGTTGCACCGGAAGGTGAAGCCGTTAAAGCCCTCGAGAGCCTCCTAAGCCGGGTTCAGGCAGACATGAAAAACAGAGCTGAAGCCTGGCTGAAACAGAACGTTAAACGGCTTAAAAGCCTAAGCGAGGCTGAAGCCCTAGTTAAGGCGGGGAATATCTCAGGCATCATCGAGCTTTCATGGTGTGGAAGGGAAGAGTGCGGCTTAAAGCTGGAGGATACGCTTGAGCTTAAAGCTCTTGGAACACCATACCCAGAGGAGAAGGTTGAAGGCTTAAAATGCGTCCTTTGCGGGGGTAAAGCTGAAAGCTTCCTAAGGCTTTCAAGGCAGTATTAAGGGTAAACCTTAAGTTTATCAGCCTCCTACCCCTTCTTTTAATGTGGATGCCCGGGGACGTTGGTGACCCATGCCCAAAAAGCGTAAGAGTAGAGGCAGAGGGAAAGGCGGGAAGGGCAGAAGCGACGTTGTTCAATGCACTGCCTGCGGCTGCCTTATCCCAAGGGATAAAGCGAAAAAAGTTACCAAGTGGGTTTCCTTTGTAGACCCTGTCCTAGCCAAGGAGCTTAGAGCTCAGGGAGCCTATATTCCAAGGGAGAAAGTAGTTAAATACTACTGTGTCTCCTGTGCTGTCTACAGGGGTATAGTCAAGGTTAGAGCTAAAGAGGAGCGTAGGATGGCAGCTCCGCTAAGAGACTAAAACCGTTAAAGGGTTCCTCTCCCGGAGGAACATGGCTTGAGCTTGAAGAAGCTGGTTTCAAAGCTTACCAAGGAAAACCTGTGGCTTTTCATACTGGCTGAGCTTTCCAGGAAGCCCATGTACGCCTACGAGATAGCCAAGGTGGTAAAAGAGAAATACGATATTCCCACAGCCAAGGTTACAACCTACGTTGTCCTGTACGGTATGAAGAGGGAAGGCCTGATAGAGAAGAGAATCAAGTCTCCCAGCTTAAGCAATCCAAGCCGGAAATACTACGGCATAACCCAGAAGGGGCTTAAAGTTTTAAGGGAAAGCATAGGCTTCCTGAAGGGAATCCTGGACAGTTTAACCTCTCAGTCGGCTGAGGAGGCTACTGAACCTTTGGAGAGCCGTAAAATTAGCAGCGAAAGCTATGATGAGCAAGCCTACATCAGGCCTGCCAAGGAGGCCTGAAGCAACCAGTATCAGAATTCTCTCAGGTCTTTCAGCAACTCCGATTCCTGCAAGTTTCAAGCCGAGGCCTTCACCTTTAGCTCTAACATAGCTTACAAGCAGCGAGCCGAAGAGGGCTGCAATTCCCCAGAAGACCGTGGGCACCCATAGAAGGCTGGAATTCAAGTATGCCAGCGTTATGCCTGCGATAACCAGGCCGTCTCCATACCTGTCCAAAACCGAGTCTAGGAGGCTTCCAAGCTTTGTCCCCCCGCCTGCTATTCTCGCTATAATCCCGTCTAAAGCGTCGAAGAACCCTGAGGCAAGCAGTATAAGCGATGCAACCGCGGTTAGCGGGGGGCTTCCCGCTCCAATATAGAAGGAGAAGGCTGAGGCTGTTGCTAGGATAAGCCCTAAAACGGTAGCCCTGTTCGCGGTTAAACCCGCCTTCAAAAGCCCTCTGGCGGCTCCTGTAAGCCATCCTTCAACTAGGGTTTTAAGCTTAACCAGCAACCCTTAAGCTCTCTCCTTAAATACATGGTTAGGGTAAGGTTATATTTTGAGTTTCCATTCGGAGGCTGAAAGGATTGGGTAAGGTTTCAGCTGGAACCAAGTGCAGCGTTGAAGGCTGCGGGAACCCTGCTGTAAGGTCGATTTCAGCTGGAAAAGTTGCGGCTGCAGGGCTTAGGGTTTCAGCCTCAGGCAGAAGAGTTTACCTGTGCCGGGAGCACTACAAGGAATATAAGAAGCGAACCCGCAAGGAGCGTGAGCTTGAGGCTGCCCGGTGGAAGGCCTAGGCAGTCTTCAAAAGGGAGGATTAAAGGTTGAAGGAGCTTCTAATCCACGCAGGTAAGGTCCACTACAAGGTTACCATGCCCACCCGGCTGGCTGAGGAAGTCCCAGAGGAAATGAAGGAAGGCGAAATGGAAAACGTCTTGCTGGCATGGGTTTCCGTGGAGGAGGCTGACGAGGAAAACCCGGAGTACGTGGCTGAGAAGGCTGTGGAAGACCTTGCCAAGGTATGCGGCCAGGTGAAAGCTGAAGGTATCCTCCTCTATCCTTACGCCCACCTGCTTTTCGGCTCGGAGCCAGCCAGCCCGGAAGCTGCCATAAAAATTCTGAAGCTTATGGAGGCAGGGTTAAAGGCGAGGGGGCTTAACGTTAGGAGGGCTCCCTTCGGATACTATAAGGCTTTCCAGGTTGAATGTAAGGGGCATCCGCTGTCCGAGCTTTCAAGGGTTATAGTTCCGGCTGAGGAGGCTGAAAAAGCTGAGGAGGCACCTCAAGTATACTACAGGATTTTAACCCCTGAAATGAAGCTTTACAAGCCTGAAGAATACGTTTTCAAGCCCGGTGAAGAAGAGTTTAAAGCCCTGGTTGAAAAGGAAGCCCTAAAGAAAGGGTTGAAAGGCGGAGCGGAACCACGCTACCTGGCCTACTGCAAAAAGTTTGGAGTGGAATGGGAAGGATTCTCCGACATCGGGCACATGCGATACGGACCCGAGGCAACCCTCCTCTTCGACCTAATCTCAGACTACGCGGACAGGCTGGCTGGCAGCCTAGGCATCCCCGTGTACAGGGTTAAAGGAACCAACATGTTCAATTTAGCCGTTCCAGCCGTCCGCCAGCACGCGGAACTCTTCGGGGGGCGCCTTTACACCATCAAGTCTGGAAGCCGAAGGCTGGTGATGCGTTACGCGGCATGCCACCAGCAGTTCGCCATGGTGAAGGACTGGATTATAGGCTACGGCGACCTTCCCTTCGGCGTCTACGAGCTGGCTGACAGCTACAGGCTTGAGCAGGAAGGCGAGCTTCTCCTATGCTTCAGGGTGAGAAAGCTTCACATGCCCGACCTCCACGTTTTCTGCCGCAGCATGGAGGAAGCTCAAGAGTACGCCCTGAAAATTCACAGGAAAATCTACGAGGAAATAGGGAAGCTGGGGCGAACCTACGTCTCCCTCTACAACACCACAGAGGAATACTTCGAAGCCAACAAGGAATTCTTCAGGAAGCTGCTGGAGGTTGAAGGCAAACCGGTTCTCCTATGCTTCGTCCCCAAGAAGTATTACTGGGTTATAAACGTGGAATACAATATTATTGACGAGCTGGAGCGGCCCTGCGAAATAGCCACCTTCCAGATAGACGTTGGAAACGCTGAAAGGTTCGGCATATCCTACACCGACAGGGATGGAAGCAGAAAGCGCCCCATGATAATCCACACCGCCCTCATAGGAACCGTGGAACGCTACCTCTTCGCCCAGCTGGACACCGCCTCAAAAAACGAGAGGGAGGGAAAGCCTCCAAGCCTCCCCCTATGGCTTACCCCAATCCAAGCAAGGGTAATCCCTGTTTCAGCCCGCCACCTAGACTACGCATGGAAAGTCTACAGGCAGCTGAACGAAGCCCGCATCCGAGTTGACCTAGACGACAAGGATGAAAGCCTGCCCAAGAAAATCCGAAACGCAGAGACAGCGTGGATACCCTACATCGCCGTGGTAGGAGACCGGGAAGCTGAAAAGGGAACCGTAACCCTCCGACTCCGAGAAACCAAAGAACAACGTGAAACCACACCCCAACAGCTCATCCAAGAAATCAAACAGAAAATGGAAGACTACCCCTGGAGGCCGCTGCCCCTACCAGCCCAAACCAGCCGGAGACCAAGCTTCTAAAACTTAAATTTTTTAACCCATTTCATCAAATCATCGATTTCATCTAAGTCTATAACAAAAACGTTTGACGCTCCATGAAGGATGCTAAATGCTCTCGAAGCTTTTTTAGCTCTTTCAACCAAGTTTTCCACGTTTCTTATCACTATAAACCCGTAATCGCAAAGTCGTGAAATATTTGAAATGTCCCCTATAATGTAC
>QMXU01000061.1 GCA_003662305.1 Candidatus Hecatellales archaeon | reverse complement strand
TGGAAGACACGGAAGGCATGGAACTCCAGTGGGGAGACCACCATGCCATAATAAAACTTCTAAGCCAAATGGCTTCCAGAAAGGGCTTCGGAGGAATCCTCGCAGACGGAGCCTTAAAAGCCGCCAGAAGCATCGCAAGAATCAAAGGCCTGCCAGAAGAAAAACTCGAATACTACGTGGTCCACACCAAGGGCTACGCCCACTCAAACGTGGAGCTCCGCGGAAGCAAAGGCATAGCCCTAGCCTACGGAGTAGCCTCTAGGGGAGGAGACCATCTGAGAGGCCATGCAACCCAAGAAAGATACGCGTCGCTAGGCCTCTACAAGAAGCCTGAAGACTGGGTTAAAGTTGGAGTGCCCCTTGAAATAGCCAGAACATGGTATGAGAAGCAGGCCTTAGACCCGCGGTCTCCAAGCGGGAAAGCCCTCCTCGTAATCTACAACGAAAACCTCTTCGCCGCCGCAGACGCGCTGGGAGTATGCAAGTTTGCAACCTCATGGCAGAACCTGCCCTTCGGCCCTGAATACATGGCAAAGCTTGCCACCGCAGCCACAGGAGTGGAATACGACTGGAAGAGAATCTTGGAATGCGGGGAAAGAATCTACAACGTGGAGCGGGCTATGCAGTCCAGGTACGGCTGCCGACGCCGCCACGACTATGTCGCGCCAAGATTCTTCAGGGAGCCGCTTCCCGAAGGCCCCAGGAAAGGAGAGGTGCTAAGCAGAGACGAATACGACCGTATGCTCGACGAATACTATGAGGCCAGAGGATGGACGTTGGAAGGGCTGCCAACATGGAGGAAGCTTAACGCCCTCAACCTTAAAGACGTAGCCGAAGACCTGGCGAGGAGAGGCTTGATTAAGGCTGAAGGTTAAAGGAGCCTCTAAATTTTTTATCTTTTGAAGGGCTATCTTTCCACTGTCCTCCTCTTAGGAGGGGCTGACGCTGTTAAGCGAGGTTAAAAACCATTATGGCAGGCTGAAAATGTATGTCAACGGCGAGTGGGTTGGCTCGAAGTCCGGAAGGTTCAGGGAAGTGACGAACCCTGCCACCGGCGAGCCCATAGCCGAGGTTCCCATAGCCCTGGAAGACGAGGTTAACATGGCTGTCGACGCTGCTGAGGAAGCCTTCAAAGAATGGAGGGAAATACCGCTCAGAGACAGAATCCAGTATCTTTACAGGCTAAAATACAAGTTTGAAGAGCACCTTGAAGAGCTTGCCCGAATCCTAGTTCAAGACCATGGCAGAACCTACAATGAAGCCGTAGGCTCTGTGAGGCGGAGCATAGAAAACATAGAGTCAGCCTGCGCTGCAGCCTACACCGTCGCCAAAGGAGAGCACGTAGACCAGATTGCAAAGGGAATAGACCAGACGCTGATTCTGGAGCCCCTAGGGGTCTTCACCATAATTACACCCTATAACATTCCTGTGCACGCGTGGTCTTCCTTTGTGCCCTACGCTCTGGCCTTAGGATGCACGGTGGTTGTAAGCCAAGTGCACCGGCTGCGGAATATGCGTTAGAAACTGCCCTAGCAAGGCCATAAAGCTTGAAAACGGAAAGGCCAAGATAGGAGAAGCCTGCGTGGCATGCACCCTGTGCGCTAGGATATGCCCTGCGGAAGCCGTAGCCGTCCGGGAAGGAGCTAAACCCAGCACAGCCAAATGCTTTAACTGCCCAGTCGAATGTGAAATTCCTGAAAGCTACCTGGGAGCCTGCAGACGCTATGTGAACGTTAAAGGAGAAATCCAGCTTGCAGCCCCGCTTGTTGTCCCACGGAGGAAGCCGGTGAAACCGGGGGAAGTCGTGAAAGAGCAGGTTCTAAGCAGGCCTCTCGCCACGGGCATAGGAGGCCACCTCCACGCCGTGAAAAAGCTTAGGGAAGCCCTGAAAGGGAGGAAAACCGAGCGTGTGGGCTGACTGGTCCTCCACCATCCAACCCAGCGGGAAAGGCTTAACCGTAGACTTAGGCCCCATGCGGCTGGTGGTGATCGCCGAAGCGGAAGGAAAGCCTCTTCTGAGGGCAGCCCTTAAAGGTGTGGAGCAGGCTGTTCAAGCCCTCTGCGAAATCTCAAAGTTCTGGGGAGAACTGAAGAGGCCGGCCTCAGAAATCGAGGCTGAAAAATATCCGATGGTTGTAAGGCTCATGGTTGAAGCCTGCCAGAACGTGGATGGTGGAACGCTAACCCCCATGGCTGCTGTCGCAGGAGCCATATCGGATGTGGCGGCTGAAGCAGCCAGCATAGAGGGCGCCGAGAAGGTGGTAGTCGAGAACAGGGGTGACATCTCCGTTAAAGTCTCCAACGGCGCCTCAGCCAGGGTAGGAGTGAAAAAGTCTGTCAAGGCGTTGAAATGCAGCTTCACCGTTGAAGTGGACAACCGCAGCGGAATCGGCGGGATTGCAACAAGCGGAATCGGGGGAATGGGCTTCACTAAGGGGATAGCCAGCGCCGCCGTAGCCTTAGCCCCGACAGGCGCCCTGGCAGACGCCTGCTCAACCATCCTTGGAAACGCCTCCACCGCCAAAAACCCGCCTGTAATCCGGAGGCTGGCTGAAGAGCTGGACCCCCTAACAGACCTGAAAGGCCAGTTTGTCACCTACAAGGTTGGAAGGCTTAGCCTGAAAGACAAGGTTGAAGCCGTGAGAAACGGCGTCAGGAAAGCTGAAGAGCTGAGAAGCCGCAGCCTCCTTAAAGGCGGAATAATCGTGGTTGAAGACGTTTTCGCCATGACTCCCGAAGACGTTGCAGCCGTTGAGGACGGAAGCCTCCGTCAGATAGCCCTTTAAGGCTGAGGAAACCTTACCTTACTGTAAGCGTGACGGTTGAAAGGGGGATGATTCAAGCTGGCTTTAAAGTTCAACTGCGCTAAATGCCAGGTGAAACTGTGTCTTAGAGGAGAGCTGAAACAGGAGCTTCTACCTGAAACCTGCCCTATGAAGGCTTTCCCCGACCTAGCTAAATTTCTGGTGGAACATTACCGTTCGCAAGAAAACAAGAGGCTTTACAGGGCTTCGGTCAGCGTTGAGAAGGAGGGCTACATGAGGTGGCCCCGAATCAGGGAAACCCTGGAACTTGCGAAAAGGCTGGAGGCCTCAAAGGTTGGAATTGCCTTCTGCGTAGGCCTAAGCAAGGAAGCCGAGGAAGTCTCCAGCCTTTTCGAGAGGTGGGGCTTCCAAGTCTATTCAGTATGCTGCAAGTGTGGAAGCATAGACAAGGCTGAGCTTGGACTGGGAAGAGAGGTAAGAATGCGTGAGGAATTTGACCCAGCCTGTAATCCCATACTTCAAGCTGAACTTCTTAACAGGGCTGGAACACAGCTTAACATCCTGGTAGGCCTGTGCGTGGGCCATGACGCCCTTTTCTGCAGATATTCGAAGGCTCCGGTGACAACCCTAATCGTGAAGGACAGGGTTACAGGCCATAACCCGCTGATAGCCTTCTACACCTCCTACCATAGGAGGCTTATTTACCCGCCGTAGAACCGCACTCTCTCCCCTGGCTCCGTGAAGATGGCGAGAGGCTGGCCGACTGTGATGGCTGCACCCTCATCCACCAACTTCTTCTGTAAAACCCCCGTCTGAGGAGCCTTAACCTCCACAACTCCAACATCAGTTTTCACGTAGAGAATAGGCTCCAGCCTAACGAAGATTTCGCCTTCATCCTTAAGCCAGGCTAAAACCGTCATCTTACTCTTAGGCTTCAAAGACTTAATTTCAACCTTAGGCATGTAAAGATACTTGATGAACTCCCCGGAGGCAAGCCAGACCAAGCCCAGCCACCTCTGACCTAATACGCAGAACAGCCTAATAAAACTTAAACCCCCAAAACAGGAAAAAAAGATTAATATCCCACACAAGCAAAAATGCTAGATGGCCCGCGGTAGCTCAGCCTGGAAGAGCGGTCGGCTGTAGAACCCGCCTCAAAGGCGAGCCTCAAACAGCCTTCCAGGCAACAGAAACCGATTGGTCGCAGGTTCAACTCCTGCCCGCGGGACCAAAAATAAGCCTTTTTCTTTCCTTTTTCCAGATTTTATTCGCTAAAATCGTTTATTTTTGAGCTTTTCTCATATTTCTGGGAAATTATTTTTCCATACATTCACACTTACGGGAATGGAAACTTAAGAAGCCAAGAAAGAGAGAAACTTAGAAAGCTGAGGAAGCTTCCAACTAGACTCCCCAACATGTAAATAGTAAAGGGTCTTATTGTTAATAGGGGAAGAAAAATGAAATTTTACATTAACACACCGCAAAAGGATATTCCTTACGATCGTCCGAGCTCTATCACGGTTGAGGAGGCTTTAAGGGAAATAGACGCTTTCCCGACGATCGAAGAATTTGAAGAGGGCTTCATAGGGTTTGAAAACGATAGAGGCGAAACGATACAATTTTTACGGCTTGAAAAGGACAAGTGGCTGATAGATATGCCACTACCCGAAGAAAAAGCCTCCTTGCAAGGGGAAACAACCACCACCCAAACAAAAACAATCATAAAAATAGTCTCTTAAGCTGACACGCCTTAAAAAATTAGGTAGGGGGTTTATTCGAGGGCTTTTAGGGGTAGGTCGAAGACTGTGAGGGTTACCGTTTTGCGGAGTCCTGGAAGCTTTCTCACGGCGATTATCGTCTGGTCTATTTCCCTCCAATCTCCCTCTAGGACAGCGACTATGTCGTATTCGCCGTGGACGAAGTCCGTGTTCACTATTTTATCCATTTCCTCCAATCTGCGGATGAACTCCGCTTCCCTTCCAGGTTCAACCTCCACAAGCAAGTATGCTCTCTTCTTAAAAGGAGTAAGCTCAGACAAGCGGGCTTCACCTACTATAATGAGCACTTCCCCGTATATTAACTATCCTTCCTTGAAGATTTCCTCACAGTGAAAGCGGCTTCCACTTGTTCATGGTGTAAGCCTGTCACGGTCTCTCGGGAACAGAATACACTCACGAATGTTTCCCCGCCGTGTCAGGGCCATAACAAGCCTGTTCAGGCCTAGGCCCCACCCGGCATGAGGAGGCATACCATAGTCGAAAACGCGTAGATGATGCTTGAAGCTTTCAGGAGTTAAACCCTGGCTTTTCAGCCTTTCCACGAGCAGGTCTTTGCTGTGAATTCTAGTTCCTCCCGAGGCCAGTTCAAGCATTTCATACATGAGGTCGAAGGCTTCGCACAGCTTTGGGTTGCTGTCTCTGGGCTTAATATAGAATGGTTTAGACTCGGTAGGCCAGTCCAGTATGAAATAGTACGTTTCAGGGTGAAGCTCTCCCAGCACTCTGAGGCCGGAGGTAGGTATGTCTTCACCCCAAGGAATCTTCACCCCCCTATCGGCCAGAAGCTCTAAAACCTCGTCGTAGGTGTAGCGTTTGAAAGGTGTCTCAGGAACCTTTAAATCCGCCTTTAAAACTTTCAGCTCTCCGCTGCATTTCGCTTTAACATAGGAAACCACGTAAACTATAAGCTTCTCCAAAAGGTTGACCACATCTTCAACGTTCATGAAGGCTGCTTCAATATCTATGGAGACGAACTCCGCTACATGCCTCACCGTCCTAGACTCTTCAGCCCTAAAATAGGAGGCAATCTCGTAAACTCTCTCGAAAACCGAGGTTAACTGCTCCTTGTAAAGCTGGGGGCTTTGAGCTAGGAAAGCCTCCCGGTCGAAGTATACCACGGGGAAAAGGGCTGCTCCACCCTCCGTGGCTGTGGCAATTATTTTCGGGGTTTGAACTTCGAGGAAGCCTTCTCCCTCCAGGAAGTCTCTCACAGCCCTTAGCACGTGATGGTTAACCTTGAAGATGGCCAGGCCTTCAGGCCTCCGAAGGTCCAGAATCCTAGCGTTAAGCCTGACATCCAAGTCCGCTGGAATTCTGCCCGTTGGGTCTAGGTCTAGAGGGTGCTCGGCAACCCCAAGAATCTTTATTTCGTCGGGGATAAGCTCTACGCCTCTGTGAGCCTTCTCGTAGGCTCTCACCTTGCCTTTAACCCCTACCACGCACTGCTTTTTCAGTTTCTCAACCTTCTCAAGGAGCTGCGGGCTGGCCTTCTTGACGGGGATAGTTACCTGGACGGTTTCCTCTCTATCGGCGAGCAGGATAAACTTTATTCCTCCGAGGTCCCGGATGGCGTGAACCCAGCCGAAAACCGTTACCGTTTCCCCAGCCATTTCAGGAGTAATCTCAGAGGTGTAGTGGGTTCTACGCCAGTCCTCCAGCTTGTCCAAGTTTTCCAATATTCGCGCCCCCATAATTAGCTCAAAAACATTCATAATAGAGTTTTCATGGAATGCTGTAGGCTAGCAGGCTTGGAGAGGCTTACCATGCCATCCGCTCTTCAACCTCTAACAGTCTTGTAGGCTGG
>QMXU01000060.1 GCA_003662305.1 Candidatus Hecatellales archaeon | reverse complement strand
TTGTAGGCCTGTCTGTGGCTTCAATTTCGAATCCTATTATTACCTCTTTTTTATAATCACGATAGGGGTCTAACACTCCCTGATTGATGAATTTTAAAAGAAAATTGATGAAGGGCTCAGGCATGGGTTTATACCAAATCAAATCTATCCTTGGGATATATCTAAGTTGCTTTGAAACGCCTCTAAGGCTTTCAGGGCTCCACTCTCTTTCTACCTTAAAGCCGAGAAATTCACCTATTCTCTCCAGCTTACGTAAAGCTATCTGCTTATCCAACTATCTTACGCCCTTTTCCTACCCCGGCGTTCTTTCAGGGTCTGTTTTACTGCTTCGTCTATTTGTTGGAGGGTGGTTCCAAGGTAGTTTTCAGGCTTTAAGGCTTCGTCTATTTCTTTCACGTTTAGGTATTGCCTGACGGCTTTGGATTCGAGGAGAACCTGTCTGAAGTCTTTGTTCTCCAGCAGGCTTTCAGCTGTCAGCTCTCTTAGAAGCCTATGGGCCTCCTGCCTGCCCATTCCCTTCCTGGTTAAGGCAAGCATCACGGCTTCCGACATGATTCTTCCACGGGTCAGCTTCAGGTTCTCCCTCATACGCTGCTTGTCAACTCTAAGCCCCTCCAAAACCTTAGCCATCAAGTCAACCATGTAGTCGGTTAAAATCAACGCTTCAGGGATTATGAAACGTTCCGCAGCCGAGTTTGAAAGGTCTCTCTCCTGCCAGCTTACCACGTTTTCCAGGGCGGGAACGGTTAGGCTTCTAACGATTTTCGCCAGGGCGCATATCCTCTCGCAGCGGATGGGGTTAACCTTGTGGGGCATGGTTGAGCTTCCAACCTGCCTGCCAAGCCTGAAGGGCTCCGCAAGCTCGCCGATTTCAGTTCGCTGAAGCTCCCTGATTTCGGTTGCAAACTTGTCCAGGGTTGAAGCGATAACGGCGAGGAGGCAGACCAGTTCGGCATGTCTGTCCCTCTGAACTATCTGGGTTGAAACCTCCACCGGTTTAAGGCCAAGCTTTTCCATGACAAGCCTCTGGATTTTCAAGCCTTCCGGGCCGAAGCCTGCCTGGGTTCCCACGGCACCCGTAAGTTTCCCAACCACCACCCTGTTCCTGCACTGGCGCAGCCTTTGAAGGTGGCGTGAAACCTCTCTAAGCCAGACGGCAAACTTGAGGCCGAGGGTTATGGGGAGAGCATGCTGTCCGTGGGTTCTCCCAGCCATCAAGGTGCGCTTATGCCTTCTAGCCAGCCTTATCAAGACTTCCTCAAGCCTGCTGAGGCGGGCTTCCAGCACGTTCAAGGCTTCCTTAAGCTGAAGCCCCATGGCCGTGTCAACAATGTCATAGCTTGTAGCCCCGTAGTGCACGTATTTACCGGCTTCCCCGCAGACTTCAGCCAGAGCTTCAACCATAGCCATAACGTCATGGTCAAGCTGGCGTTCAAGCTCTTTAACTCTTTCAAGCCTGACATGGCTGACCGAGGCTTTCTCGGCTATTCGGCTGGCAGCCCTCTTAGGGATGAGGCCTACCTCAGCTAAAGCCCAGGCTAGGGCAGCCTCCACGTCCAGCATGTACTGAAGCCTGGCTTCCTCCTCGAAGATTCTCTCCATTTCAGCTGTAAGATACCTCCGCGAGTCGATGGGCAGAATGGGCATTCAGCATCTCCCATCAAAAAATTAGGGTTTAAGGGAATTAACTGTTTGCCTTAACAGGCTTAGACAGGGTATAAGGCTGGCTGCTTTAAGCCTAGGTCCTCCGGGAAGCCCATTACAAGGTTCATGTTCTGGACGGCTATTCCTGAGGCTCCCTTCAAAAGGTTGTCCAGCGCGCTTAAGGCTACAAGCCTCTCAGCGTGGCGGTCTATCTCGAAGCCTATGTCACAGTAGTTGGAGCCTACCACCGCCTTGGGGTCTGGAAGCCTGCATACGCCCTTCCTGTCTTTAACCATCCTTATGAAGGGTTCACCCCGATAGAATTCCCTGTAGATTTTCCACGCTTCCGCTTGGTCTATTTCCCTACTGAGAAAGGTGTGGCAGGTGGCCAGAATGCCTCTAACAATGTTCACGGCGTGGGCTGACATGGCAACCCTTACGCTGTCTCCCCCGGAAACAAGCTTCAGCTCCTGCTCCACCTCGGCGGTATGCCTGTGCCCCACCGGCTTGTAAGGTCTAACCACGCCGTAGCGTTCAGCATGATGAGTTGAACGTGAAGGCTTAACTCCTGCCCCTGAGGAGCCCATCTTAACGTCCAAAACAATCTTTTCTAGGTCTATTATTCCGGCCTTCGCTGGAGGAGCTAAAGCCAGAATACTGGCCACAGCCATACAGCCGGGGCAGGCTACAAGCTGGGCTCCCCTAATTTCCTCCCTGTGAAGCTCTGGAACTCCGTAAACGGCTTTCTCCAAGAGTTCAGGGTGAGGATGGCTCCACCCGTACCATTTAGGGTAGTCCTCCGGATTCTTAAGCCTGAAATCCGCACTTAAATCCACTATTTTAAGTCCTGCCTCCAGCAGGCGCGGTATAAACTTTGAGGAAACCCCGTGGGGGGTAGCTGTAAAAACAAGCTCGCACTTGTCCACTAAATCTTCAAGCCTTGGCCTCTCAAATTTCAGAGAGGTTAACCCCCTAAGGTTCGGGTGAACTCTGAAAACGTATTCTCCAGCGTACTCCCTCGAGGTTAGACGGGCTATTTCAACTTCCGGGTGTACGAGAAGCAGCCTTAACAGTTCTCCACCCGTATATCCTGAGGCACCTACAACTCCAACCTTAACCATCCTACTTCCCCTTTAACTGGCAGAGTGAACATTTACCTTTTAACCTTACAAACTTAAAAATAAAGATTTGCCCGGAAAGAAGAAGCGGTTGGGGCTTCTACTTTTTAGCTTTCCTGAGCAGGTATCCAACGATATACTTAGGAATGTTCACCTTAGTGGTTTTGACGGTTGCATGAAATTCTATGGTGTGGTTTATCTCGTGGACGACGTATCCTCCATTGGTTTCCATAAGGTCTACGCCGAGTATGCCTCCTCCCACGGCTTCAGCAGCCTTAAGGCTTATCTCCCGGATTTCATCCGTTAGGCGGCATGTCTCAGCCTTTCCTCCCCGGGCAATATTCGTTTTAAGGTCTCGGAAGGAGTACCGGTATATTCCGGTTATAGCCTCCTCTCCAATTACGAATATTCTGAGGTCTCGCGGAGGACGCTTAACGATTTTCTGAATGTAGTAGACCTGGTATAAGGGGAACATGTAGAGTCTCTCCTCGAAGACTGCTTCAGCTGTTTCCCTGTCCTTCAAGGGAACTATAAGCCTCCCCCAGCTTCCGATGACAGGCTTTATGAGGGCTGGGTATCCTATCTCGTCCAAGGCCTTCAAGGCTCCCTCAGGAGTGAAGGCAACGTAGGTTTCAGGCGTTGGAATTCCAGCCTTGGAAAGGAAAAGGCTTGTTAGAAGCTTGTTACCGCAGATGCTGGTAACCTTGTAAGGGTTAACCACGCTGTAGCCTTTCAGCTCAAGGATAGCGGTAATGTGAAGGTTTCTGAAGTAGCTTACACAGCGCTGGAGGACCACGTCTCCAAAGTCTACGGGAGAAGGCTGCTCTCCTGTGAGGCTGAAGTAGGCGGTTTTAGCGTCAACCAGGTTCACGGGGACCCCACGGCTTTTAGCAGCCTCTAAAATAGCTTTTTCCTCCCACCTTATCTGGTCGTAGACCACTGATATGGTTGGAGGCATTATTCTCCCCAATCTTCTCCTGAAACTTGGAGAACTTTAACCTTCACGGTTTCGCCTTCAATCTCCACGACTTCCAGTTCAAGTCCGCAGTCCGGGCAGCTTACGATCTCGCCTACTATGACGTCGTCTGCCACTTCTATTTCGGCTCCGCACTCAGGGCAATAAGTTTTTTTCATGCCTGTTTAAGTCCTCCTTTACCTTTAACCATAAAGATATTTCAAGATAAATTTTTTGGATTTAAACTCTTTCCCTTTAGGGGGTAAGCTTCTTCACCTCAACCTTCCTTGCCACATCTTCGCTTGTAAGCTTTGCCTCCAACGCTTCAGCTTTAACCTTGCACTTGGACAGGTCTACCACGGCATACCATTCTGCAAGCCTTCCCCTGTATATGGTTCTTGACTGGGTTGAAAGAAGGTCTACACCTATCTCAGCCAGTTTTGTAGCAGCTTTAGCCAGGGCTCCTGGAATATCGTTCATCAGGATTCTAAGCTCGTAAAGCTGGGCTTCAGGGTCGGCGAAAGGTATCAGCCTTATCTCCCTGGACTCCAGGTCTGCTATAAGCATCACGTAGGCTTCCTCCCTCAGCCCCAGCGTGCTCCTGACAGAGGAAGGTATCAGAATTCTGCCCCTCGAATCTATCCGGGCTATCTCCGAAATCCTCATGGCCGCTCAAATTAATCTTTGAGCTCTCTCCCGTTAAAAGCAGTTTGGTGAAATCCCCAGGGTTCACCTTTCACACACGATAAACACGGGTGAAGAAGTCAAATTTATTTCTGTGCCTGCAATTCTGCTTCCCCTAAAGTCGTAGGCTTCGCAGCCTTCAGGGACTGTGACGGCCTTTCCCGCATCGTTGCTCCATAAGACGTCTACCTTCCTGTTCTGGAAGGTGAACGAGTGCCACTCCACTCCACCGCTGGAAAGGTTTCTGTAGGAGAGCAGGCGGCTGTTGAGGAAGTTCATAGAAGCTGCGAAGGCTTCCATGGTTACCTTTATTCCCCTGCGTTTCTCGTCTACCAGCCCGACAATGTTATGTTCATCGTTGGTGAACGAGAACCAGATGGCTGCCTTCAAACCTAAAGCCTGCGAAAGAGCGAACTTTTTAACTAGGTCTTCAGCCGCCCTCTGCTGTCTTCCAGGCTCGTCCAGCCTATACCTTGCTCCAAGCTCGTTGGTCATCACGGGCATACCGCCTGTTTTCTCCCTTATGAAGGAGACAACTTCATGGAAAAGCTCTGGCGGCTCGTAAAAATGGAAGTTCACAATGTCTACTGAGCCGTTCAGTCTTTCCAGCAGATATTCTGCCTTCTCCATTTTCTCTTTCACGTTTTTCTTGTTGAATACGGCTTTCAACTCTTGGGCGGAGCTTACCTTTGCTGTGATGAACGACTGGCTGAAGTAAGCGTTAAAGAAGTTAACTGCCTCCTCTTCTTTTCCTTTATCGAGGAGTTCCCTGCTGATTAGCACACCCCAGATTAGGGAGGGCAGCCCGCTGTCAGCTACTTTAACGTTTGGGTCAACGTCTCTGAACGCTTTCCTCGCCGTGGCGAGCAGACGCAGGTATTCATCCATGCTGCCGCACCAAAACTTTTCCGCGATAACCTCGTTTTCGATGACCACGATTTCAAGTTTGCCCTTGTAACGCTTCGCTATTTCGCTTACGAAGTCATAGTATAACTTGCTGTAGCCGTATTCCCCGTTGAACTCGTCTTCCAAGTCTTTTGGGGGAGCGGAGCAACCTTCCACCGCGTTTCTCAGCGCCCAGCTGGCGCCTACAGCTCTTATGACCGGGACAACTATAACTCCTTTCTCAAGCAACCGGTCAATCCGCCTTATCGGCTCTGTGTCCCATGCGAATTTTCCTTTTTCAGGCTCAATGACATCCCAGGGAATGGTCAGCCGGACGTAGGTGACCTTAAAATCCGTAATGTCCAATTCAGGCGTCTGCAGATAGTAGGCTCCAAGGCTTCCTTTAGGCTCCTGTCCTGTTTTTACTGTTGGCGGCTCTGCGGTAGTCATTTTCTTAGTCTCTTCAACGGGCGTTTCAGCTTTAGGTATGAACGGTCTGCCAGCATATCCGCCGACTATAATTATTCCTATTAGGAACGCTGCTAACAGGATGAGAGTTCCGCGTTTCATAAGTTTTTAGTTGTCCTGTGGAAGATGTAAAAGTTTATATGTCTTGTGTGTATTATGTGGGATTAATCCCACAAATTTCCCACATGGGGATAGGCAATGAAAAACAGGCAAACCGAGCTGATAATCGCCATGCCCAGCAAGGGCAGGCTTAGAAGACCGACTGTACGGCTTCTGTCTAAAGCTGGAATTTCACCTTCCAACGAGCATGCGCGCTCCCTCTACTCGCCGACAGTTATACCGTGGCTTTCCATAGTCGCCTTCAGGGCTTCCGACATTCCAAGGCTTGTGGAAAGTGGAGCGGCAGACCTCGGAATAACAGGGTACGACTTCATGGTTGAAAGTGGAGCAAAAGTTCAGGAGCTCCTAGACCTCCAATACGGCTTCTCCAAGATGGTTCTGGCGGTTCCCGAAGGCTCCAAGATAAGTTCCCCTAAAGACTTGAAGGCAAAAGTTAGAATTGCCACCAAGTTTCCCTCCATAGCCAGACGCTACCTGAAGGCTAAGGGTGTTGA
>QMXU01000059.1 GCA_003662305.1 Candidatus Hecatellales archaeon | reverse complement strand
CCCACGGACCCGGCGAGTATGGGGTCGAACATGGGTTCTAAGGGTTTAATGCCTAAAGCCTTTTCAAGCCTTGACACTATGCCCACGTTTTTAGCTACTCCACCGGTGATTACGAAGTCCTTTTCCACGCCAACCCTGTTCAGCAGGTCTATTATCCTGTCGACCATGGCTAGGTGGAAGGCTGCGGCAACCTTCTCCTTAGGCCATCCTTGACGTAGCAGGCGTAGGGCTTCAGCCTTCGCGAAGACTACGCAGGTGTTGCTTACCGGCGGAGGCTCCTTTTCAACGCTCAGCGAAACCTTGCCCAGCTCCTCCACGGGAACCCCTATCAGGTCGGCGAAAACTTCAAGCCCTCTACCAGTTCCAGCTGCACACTTATCGTTCATGAGGAACGATACAACCTTCCCTTTCTCGTCGCATCTTATGGCTTTGCAGTCCTGCCCTCCAATGTCAAGCACCGTGCGGACGGTGGGACCGTAAATGTAGTGGGCTCCCCTAGCGTGGCAGGCGATTTCTGTTATGGTTCGTTTAGCGAAGGGAACGTTCACTCTTCCATAGCCTGTTCCGACCACGTAGTGGAGGTCTTCGATTTTCAGGCCGGTTCCTTCGAGAGCCCAGAGGGTGACTCTTCTAGCTGTTTCCTCGCTTACCCCTCCAGTTCGCATAACCGCGTAGGCGTAGAGTTTCCCGTCAAGCATGATGGAAGCCTTACTTCCAACAGAGCCTATGTCAACTCCAGCTGAAATTATTTTAGCGTCATGCCAGTCCATGTCGGGCATGGTACGCCTGTACTCCGGCCACCTCCAAAATTCTTTAGCTTCCTCACTCATCCATCATTCACCTCCTTCAACGGCAATTAGAGCGGCGCCGAGAGCGCCGACGTAGTCAGGGTTTTCAGGAACGATTATTTTGGTGTTCAGTTCTTTTTCAAGCGGCGGCAGGAAGCCTGGATTTAAGGCTACTCCACCGATTAGGACTACATCTTTTTCTATGCCTAGCCTGAGAGCCATGGAGGCAATTCTACCTGCCATCGCGTCGTGGATTGCCTTTGATATGTCCTCCTTAGCCACCTTCGAATGTATGAGGCTTACCACTTCAGACTCGGCGAAAATGGTGCACTGAGCGTTCATCGGAATGGTCTTCGTTGATTTAAGAGCCAGCGGCCCCATGTCTTCAACTCTTACCTCGAGAGCTCTTGCCATGGCTTCAACGAAGGTTCCTGCACCGGCGGCGCACCGCTCGTTCACGACAAAGTCTTTCACCTTGCCGTTTTCAGCCACCCTGATTCCTCGGCCTTCTTCAGCTCCCACATCTATAACGGTTCTCACCGTTGGAACTAGGTGGTAGGCTCCTTTAGCGTCGGCGACAACCTCCGGAACTATTTCCTCAGCGTTCACAGCCGTGGTTTTATGGACGGACTCTCTTCCCATGCCTGTTGCAACCACGCGGTTTACAGCATCGCGTTTCAGCCCTACGTCGGCTAGGAGCTTCTCGAAAAGTTCGCTTACAGACTTACCGATGTCGAATCCTACCACGACCTTTGCTTTCCCCAGAACTTTTCCTCTGTTTTCAAGCAGGATTATTTTCGCGTATTTTGCTCCTACATCCACTCCTGCCGTTATCATTTCTTCCACCCCTCTTCACTCTTTTATTTTCTTTAATCCCATACTTTCGAAAAAGGCTGTTAAACGGGAGAGTGTTCCAGGGAAGTCGAACTCTCTCTCGTCTCCCATGTTCCCCTCAAACGGGAATACAGGTATGCCAGCGTTTAACAGGCCTAGACGGTTCTCAGCGATGTGAAGGCTTAACCCTTCGCATCCCCTGTTGTAGTGCAGCAAAACCGCGTTAACCTTCCACTGTTTTACTATGCTTTCCATCATTTTCGTTTTCATTTCTGGCAGGTAGAAATGAGCCCACTCAGGCCTGTAAATAGTCCACTCAACGATCATTCTTAGGGCTTCCTCCCTGGTTTGAGGCTTTTTCGGCGGCATGGTTCTTGGGGCCAGCGTTCCGTCGGGACGGTACTCCCACATGCCGATCAGCCCGTAGGTGTACAGGGAGCCTACGGATACTACTCCATACTTTTCCATTTCCCTGAAAATCTTCAGGAAGCCCCATGGAGGCTGCGTGTCGGTGATAACCCGGAACCTTTCGTAGGGAGTGGCTGCTATGCCTCTTCTAACCCTGTCTTCCACTTCAGCCTTAAGTTTTTCGTAGAAGGAGGCACATTCAGGCCGGTGCTTCATGAGGGTGCCAAGCACGTAGAGCGAGTACATAGTTTTCTCGTCTAGAGGTGCCGGTACAGCCTGGTTTAGGGCGCAGATTTCAGCCCATGTGCGTGTAGACCTGATTTCGTTCCAAACCGCCTCGCAAAGCAGTTTATCATTGTATTCTCTTCCCGTAACCTTCTCCATCCACTTAATTCCGTCGTCAAGCTGCCGGACGATATAGTTTATCTTGTATTCTTCGAGGGGTTTCTCAGCAGGGTATCCGACGGAAACGTCTACACAGTACATTGGAACCTTTTTGCCTTTTTTCTCGTCTAACCATTTTACAATTTGATACCACTTACCGTGGCTGCAGCAGATGTGAGCCTGCCAGATGAAGTCTGGAATTGGAAAGCCGTCCACGACGGTTCCGTCAGCCAGAATGTACTTGTCAAGCAGGATAGAACCCCAGTAGTTTCTCATATAGGAGCATTGGGTACGCGGCCATCCTGCAGCCTCAGTAGCATCATGGCATTGAGCTGCAAACTCCTTGAAGAAGGCAACCGTCGCCCCATAGGGTTCTCCCGTTATACAGTAAACATCTTCTCCGAGGCCGGCGGGTATTGAACTGAAGGACCAGGCGCCGCCTGCCCACCGTATTCCCCCACGCTCATGGGCGTACAGGAAGTCTTCATAGTATTTCTTCCTTAACGCCTTTGCTTCATTCCAAACTTTTAACGGCTCAGTTGGATACTCTTTAACTTCAGACATTTTCTTTTCCACCTCCTTCAGAAGAGATCAGCCATTCCGCTTAACTGCTCGAGGAAAGCTTCAACCCTAGTTCTGAACTGCCCCCATGGAACTAGAGCGTCAAATTCCAGCGGGTAGGTGTCCACCCCTATCGATTTCAAAGCCTCCCTTAAAGGCGGAATCTCTATTCCATGAGGATCACAGAATTTATTCTGGACGAGGATAGCTCCCTTAACCTTGTATTCTTGAGCTAACGGTAGAATATGGTTTTTTATCCTGTTAAAGTCGGGGAAGTCCTTGCTCGGGCACGGAGGTCTTGTCACGTATCTGGCGGCGATGGCGCGAAGCCTGTCTTTTTCCGGTATAACGCTGTTCCAAAAGTATCTCGTTCCGGTACAGTGGTCATCGATAACGAAGATTGCGTCGAGGTCCTCCACGTTCTTCATGAAAACCCTATCGTCGTTTTCGCTTCCTACGATCATAAGCCTGATGCTGGAACCACGGTTAATCTGCCTGCTGGGCAGCTTCTCAAGAAGCGTTTCAAGAAGCTTGCTGTGCTCTTCCTTGTCCACGTACTGGCTTGAAAGCACCATTTCCATTGCTTCTAACCCTGTAAGTTTGGGGTCGTCAAGCTTTCTGTACTCGTATACCTTCCTCATTAATTCCCTGTTTTTATTGAGAATCTGTATTCCCCTGTCAAGCTCTTCATCTGTAATCTTTTTGCCCGTCCATTCTTCCACAGCCTTCTTGAAGCCAGCCAGCTCGTTTGTAAGCAGGTCGACAGCGTGGGGGGTTTGAACCATGTGGGGGACATATATCCAGTATGCCCATTCTGTGGGAAGATGCAACCGCCAGGCATTAAACGCCTGCCTCATGTGCAAGCATGACTGCCCCTCCACGATTCCGTCCAAGTAGTTGCATCTCCCCTTTATTCCCTCAGCCAAAGCACTTCTGCACACGTGGCAGTACATTGCGAATATGTAGGGCTCGGTTCCAACGATGGGCTCATGTTTACCCAGAATTCTCACAGGTAGCACGCCAGCAGCATACAGGATTTCTTCGGGCACGTAAGTGCAGAAGTAGCCGCATACCTTGCCGCCGGTACGCTCCTTCCACGCCTTTGCATATTCATGGCGGGAGTCTATCCAGTCCTTAAACTGCTGAAATATTTCTTCAACCAAGGTCTATCAAACCCCTCAATGTTTTATATATTTTTTATTTCATAAATATATAAAACTTTTTATACTTATATACTCTGAGGCTGACGCGGTTTTATTGTTCCTTGAACCTTTCTAGATACCTATAATACTGAAGCCTTGCGTCAACCCACTTCTGAATCTCTTGCACCTCAGCCTCACTCAGATGTGCAAACCTTCCCTGAGGCTTTAGAAAATCGATTACGGGCCTGGGCTTGTCTGGAGGTTTCACCGTAAAGCGGAATTCCCTTCCATTCTCGATTTCAAACAGCGGGAAGTAGCAGGTTTGCACGGCTAGTCTTGCTATTTCAATGGTTTTCTCAGGTGGAAAACGCCAACCTTGCGAGCATGGTATCAATATGTGTATGTATCTGAAGCCTCTTATCTTGGATGCCTTCTTAGCCTTGTAAATAAGGTCTTTAATATGGGATACGCTGGCTGTAGCCACATAGGGCACGTTATGGGCAGCCATGATGAGAGGCATATCCTTCTTGTTTTCCGGCTTGCCTGGTTTAACGCCACCAACCTGGGTGGTTGTAGTCCACGCGTACAGAGGGGTGGTGCTACTTCGCTGGATGCCAGTATTCATGTAGGCCTCATTATCTAGGCAAACGACAATCATATCCTCGTTACGTTCTGCAGCGCCAGAAATGGGCTGAAAGCCGACGTCGGCTATTCCTCCATCACCGCCGCAATATATAACTTCAACTTTATCCTTTTCGCCTAGAACCTTAAGAGCCCTGGCTATGCCGCTGGCGTAGCATGCACCTCCCGAGAAGAGAGCTATACTCCACGGCCCAACCATGAGCGGGCCGAGAGCCCGGCAGCCAACAACATCTACCGGCACCACCACCTTTCCAAGATTCTCCAAGATGTGTCTGATGGCGAGGGGGTAAACACATCCTGGACAGAGGAGGTCGCCTGGAAGGACAAGCCTCCCCCTGTAGCGGTGGTGGTTGGTGGTGATGGAATGCGGTTTTGAACTGGTTAGACGGGTTAGCGGGATAGCCTCTACATCGTATGGCTGCCCCCAGTATAGCCAGTCGATTTCCCTTTCAACCCTGCCAGTTTTTAGGGCTTCCAAACCTTGTCTGACAGCATATTTAATGTCGGCTTCGGTAACATCAACCCCAAGCAGTCCTACAACGAAATCGAGGAGGAGCGGACGCTCGCCGGAAAAATACAACGCTGATTTCAAATCTTCGAAGATGGCTCCTCCGCCTCCAGGAGAACCCCACGCGGTATTCCTGTCGAGGGCGACCATTACTTTAAGGTTTTTAGCGAGTTCCCGTATACGCTCTGTGGGGAAGGGGCGGAAAACTCTTAGTTTTATTAGTCCTACCGGGATATTTCTGTCACGGAGCTCGTCAACCACATCCTTTGCGGTTCCAACCATCGACCCCATTGCCACTAGGGCTATCTCAGCATCCTCGCAGCGGTATGCTTCTATTAGGCCTCCATAGCTTCGAGCAAATTTTTTGCTGAAATCTTTATCGACTTTCTCGATGACAAGCTTAACCTGCTCGTTAATTCGAGCTTTAAACAGTTCCCTGGCCCATATTCCCTCAAAAGCTTTATATTTTTCCTCTAATCCGGCTGGAGGAGTTGTTAAACGCTGGGATCTTGGCGTAGGCGGAAGAAATTCGTCTACCAGCTCCTGCTCGGGAATTTTAACGATTGAACTGGTATGACTGAGGTAGAACCCGTCGATGCATACCATTACAGGCATGGAGATGCGGGAGTCTTCTGCCACCCTATAAGCTTGAATTACGGTGTCTAAGGCTTCCTGATGGTTTTCACAGTAAAACTGAATCCAGTTATGGTCCTTCAGGGAGAGAGAATCCCTGTGGTCGCAGTAAATTGTGTAGCCGCCAAGGGCTCTATTCGTTATGGCCATTACAACGGGAAGCCTAGACCAGCCTATGTGGGAGAAGTATTCGAATCCGTAGCCCAAACCTTGGGCGCATGTAGCTGTGAAAACACGTGCGCCAGCCTCGCAGGCACCCATGGTGGCGCCTCCGGCGCTGAACTCTCCTTCAACATTTATGTACTCGGCGTTCAGCTCTCCGCTGGCTATCCACCTGCTTAGCATTTCAACGATTTCGCTTTGGGGGGTTATGGGGTATGCGGCGATAACCTGTGGGCGGCATAGTCTTGCCCCCCAGGCGACGGCTTCATTTCCAGTTAAAACTTCAAACCGCTCCATTTTCATCTGCCTCGTTCAGCTATTTTCATGGCGCCTCTTTTACACTCGACGACGCAAATCATGCAGCCTTTACAGTACGTG
>QMXU01000058.1 GCA_003662305.1 Candidatus Hecatellales archaeon | reverse complement strand
GACGGTGTAGCCGGAGGATAGGGTTATGTTGTGGTTTGTTACGTTCCCAGCAACATTCAAACCTGACTCGCTGTAGTGGGCTAGGTTCAAGCCAGCAGGAGGATCAACGTGAAGCTCATAGGTACCCGCAGGAACGCTGATGCTATACTGTCCCTGGGCGTCTGTAGGAGGTCCTCCGTAGCCTGCCTGGTTTATGGGATCCCAGAGGAAGACGAAAGCACCCTGAACCGGGTTGCCGTTAGAGTCGCTGACAACACCGCTGACCGTGTAGCCAGAAGTCAAAGTAACATTCTTAGTAGTATCAGCGTTAATAGCTACGTTCATTTCGTGGTATATTGCGAGGTTTGAGCCGGGTGGAGGCTCAACGTGGAACTCGTAGGTTCCAGCTGGAACGGTTAAACTGTACTGTCCGCTGGCGTCGGTAGGACGGCCGTAGCCTGCTCCACTTATGGGGTCCCAGAGGACGACTATGGCGCCTTGAACTGGGTTGCCGTTAGGGTCGCTGACGGTTCCGCTAACCGTGTAGCCGGAAGACAAAGTAACATTCTTAGTAGTATTACCGCTGATGGTTACCGACTCGCTGTAGTGAGCCAGGTTTGAGTTTGGAGGAGGATCGATGTGGAACTCGTAGGTTCCGTTGGGAACGGTCATAGTGTAGGCTCCATTGGAGCCTGTGGGCGGTCCTCCGTAGCCTGCCTGGTTTATGGGATCCCAGAGGAAAACGAAAGCACCCTGAACAGGATCACCATTAGGATCACTAATAACACCGCTAATCGTGGAGCCGGAAGTTAAGGTAACATTTTTCGTTACATCACCTGAAACTGTGAAGCCTGATTCGGAGTAGGCTGCTAGGCCTTGACCGAGTGGAGGCATCACGGTGAACTCATAGGTTCCGGCTGGAACGCTTAAACTGTATTGTCCTTGGCTGTTTGTGGGCGGGCTGCCGTAGCCTGCTTGGTTTATGGGGTCCCACAGCATGACCTGGGCGCCTTGAACTGGGTTACTGTTGGAGTCGCTGACAACACCGCTGACCGTGTAGCCGGAAGTTAAGGTAACATTCTTGGTGATATCGGAGTTAATGGTTACGTCCATCTCATGGTACATGGCGAGGTTTGAGCTGGGCGGCGGATCTACGTGGAACTCGTAAATGCCTGCTGGAACCGACAGACTGTAGTTTCCGTTGGGGCCTGTTGGTGGAGCTCCATATCCTGCCTGGTTTATGGGGTCCCATAGGGTGACTATGGCGCCTTGAACTGGGTTGCCGTTAGGGTCGCTGACGGTTCCGCTAACCGTGTAGCCGGAAGACAAAGTAACATTCTTAGTAGTATCGCCTGAGACCACGAAGTTTGACTCAGCGTATGCGGCGAGGTTTGAGCCTTGTGGAGGTTCAACGTAGAGTTCGTAGGTGCTGGCTGGAGCTATAAAACTGAAGTTTCCATTCGTATCTGTCTCGGTACCGTAACCTCTGCTGTTGATTGGATCCCAAAGTGTGAATCTTGCACCTGCAACGGGGCTGCCTCCGGTCTGCGTAACCTGACCGCTAACTACAAACCCGGTAAGCAAAACTACGTTCTTGGTAAGGTCGCTGGAAACCGGTAACCCAGGCTCATAATAGATAGCCAGCCCTGAACCTGCTGGAGGATTAACCTGGAAGTCGTAGACTCCGCTGGGAACCGTGACCGTGTAGCTTCCGTTAGCGTCTGTCGGCGGACCGGTGTAGGCTATCTCGTTTATCGGGTCCCACAGGCCTACCTGGGCGCCTTCAACAGGAGCACTCGTATCACTTCTGGTTACGGTTCCACTGACCACGTAGCCCTGAGGCAGAGCCACGTTCTTAGTGGTATCAGACGAAAGGGCGAAGTTTTTCTCTTGGTACTGTGCAAGCCCGGAGTTTAGGGGAGGCCTAACAAAGAATATGTAGTTGGTGTCCTGGGGGGCGGAAAAGCTGTAACTGCCGCTTGCGTCGGTGAGACCAGTGTAGCTGAGTTCCGTGTCAGGATCCCAAACGCCTACTTCAGCGTTTGCAACGGGGGAGCCTGTTACAGAGCTGGTGACAACTCCGCTTACCGTGTAATTTTGCTGGGCAACTGCTAAGGCTGGAGTGGTTGTGACCGCAAAGACGGATATGGAGAGAACTAAGACAATCAATAGAGGGATAACTACACTTCTCTTCAAGGACTCTTCCTCACTAACGTGCTCCTTGCTAAAAAATGGAAACCACGAAAATATAAATCTTACAGCCTGAAAGAAAGTCCTCGGAGCCCCCATTAATTTATAAGGCAGGTAAAAAGGTATTTTTAGAGGAAAAAGGGCGATGGAGAAAACCTTTGAAATAAAGCTTAAAGGGCTGCTCGTAGTTTTACTGCTTGCCGTAACAGTGTTTCACAGCTCAGCCATAGGTGTTCCCACGGCTTCAGCCCAAGAAGCCAGCGTTCAACCGGAATATTACAGGGTGAAGATAACCTTGACCACGAAGTCGGACTGGACTAAGTTCCTGATAAAAAGCGACGAGAAAATCGCGAATGCGAAACTGGAGGTTGTTAAGGGAGCAGACGCACCTGATTTGAACGTTTTCTGGTCTGAAAAGAAGATTTGCATTTCGAAGAGGAGTTTGGATACAACAAAGGTGAAGGTTGAATGCGTAATTTTGATGATAGGCCTTGAGGAGGACACCAACATAAACTTTGAACTTCAGAGGGGGAGCATAGGCTATACCACGGTTGAAATATACAATTTCAACGGTGAAAAACCTGTTCTCCTTAAAAAGTTCACACGCTCTGAAACTGTTCCTGGAAGCGAAGCCGTCAACCCCTTCTTCTTCCCCATGAAGGATGAGTTGCTGATGGAGAACGGGCCTCTACCATCCGTGAAGGCTCGTTACCCTAAACTTGTGTGGGCGTTCTACTATCCATGGTACGTGGAGGAGGGCTGGAAGGAGAAGGAAAGCCTGCTGACTGACAGGCCTGTTTTAGGGTACTATAATTCCTCTGACAAGTCTACTATTTGGAAGCATATTATACTGGCTGAGGCTGCTGGAATCGACGGGTTCATAGTTTCCTGGTGGGGGAAGGACACCTACAGCGACGAAGTCCTCTCACGGATCTTAGAGGTTTCCGGGAAAGAGAATTTCAAGGTTTGCATATACTTGGAAACGCTGAAGGATGTTGAAGGTGTCGGGGTGCCTCGAAGCCCCCTTGAAATAGAGGAAATGCTGGAGGCGTTCTTCGCTGAGCACGGGGATAGTGAAGCATATTACAGGCTGGACGGTAAGCCTGTGGTCTTCGTCTGGGCAGCCGGCAGTTACACCCCTGAAGTCTGGAGAGAAATCTTTGAGGACTTGAGGCTTAAAGGATATAATGCAGAATATATAGCTGAAAGCTTGGACGCTAGCTACCTGGAAGTGTTCGACGGACTTCACATTTACAACCCTATCACCATCAAGAACCTTGAAGAGGTATACTGCCGGATGTCTACCGTGTGCGAAACCTACTCTCTGCTGGAGGGTGATGGAGGGAAAATCTGGGCTGCAACTATATGCCCCGGCTACGATGAAAGGCTTATACCGAAAAGAGCCGGATTCTACCAGAACCGGGAAAACGGCTTATACTATAGGAAAACCTTTGAAGCCGCCAGAAACAGTAGGCCAGACTGGCTGCTCATCACAAGCTTCAACGAGTGGCCTGAAAACACCTACATAGAGCCCAGCGAAAAATACGGGTTCAAATACATTCTTATGACTGAAAAGTTCACTTCGGAATTTAAATCTCGCAGCTCAGACCCCAGCAGGCTTCTGAGCTTGAAAGCCGACTGGAGGAAAAACACAATGCTAACCATATCCCTTTCGAAGGACGCCCTCCTAGTAGACGAGGAACTTGAAGTTTCAGGAAGGCTGACACCTGCAGAGCCAGGCGACATAGTTCACATCTTAACTTCTAGGGACGGCGAATCCTTTGTTAAAGCGGTAGACGTGAAGGTTGGGGGTGATGGAAGCTTCTCCTTCCGTCTTAAACCTTCCGCAGCCGGAAGAATATATGTTAAGGCTTCATGGGATGGAGACGGGTACCGCAGGCCAAGCCAAAGCAGCATTAAGCAGGCTACCGTAAGCAAGATACCAACGTCGATAACGGTTTCCGTCTCACCAAGCAAAGTCTACAGGGGAGAAACCGTTAAGGTGACAGGCTTACTGTCCCCAGCGGTTTCAGGAGCCAGCGTCACCATAGCCTACCTAAAAAAGGGAGGCGACATCGTAAAGAGAACCGTTCTAACGGCTTCCGACGGCTCCTTCCAAGATGCGTACCGGCTTGGAGAATGTGGAACGTGGACTATTACGGCAGGCTGGGAGGGAGATGAAAAACATCAGGGAGGAGAAAGTTTGCCAGCAGCCTGCATAGTGGAGGAAAACCCGTATGTTATCGTCGGTTGGGCTTCTCTGATAGCAGCGATAATCGCTATTCTATCTATTTTCACGGTTAGAAGGCTTAGGAGACTTCCATCTGGCAGACGCTTCCGCCGTTCAGAGGTTTAAGAGATGAGGAGGATTTTTGCTTCCTGGCCTCTTAAGCTGAAGTTGGCTCTGCTGTTAGCTTTCATTTTCCATCTGGCTTTCGCCTTCACAGGATACTATGAGAGAACCTATGATTCGTATACGCACATGTTTTTCGCTGACCACTATTTCAGGTCCTGGTTTAACCTGTGGGAGTATAAGTGGTTCGGTGGTTTCACCGTGGCCAGCTATCCTCCGCTTGTACATCAGCTGCTTGCCCTGATGGAGGGCGTTGTAGGGCTTCAGAACGCCTATAACCTGCTGAATTTCATCTCGCTTCTGCTGTTGCCCCTGGCGGTTTTCAGGTTTTCCAAGCTGTTTCTTGACGAGGATTCAGCAGGCTACGCGGCTGTAATCTCGGTTTTCCTGCCTTCTCTGATGATGCTTACCTATGTTGGGGGGATGATAACCACGATTTTCGCTTTGACAGTGTCTCTCTTCTCCACCATTTACGTGGAGAGATATCTGTCTGGGGGTTCAAGGCTTAACCTGCTCACCTCCCTCGCCCTCTTCGGTGTTGTTGCAGGCGCGCACCATTTCACAGGGCTAATTTTCATTCCAATGCTCACCGTAACCATCGCCATTAGCAGGATGGGTAGGGCTACGTTCAAACGGGTGTTTTTCAGACTCCTAGTTCTGCTGGCGCTTACAGCCGTAGTTTACCTGGTTGTTCTGCTGCCTTTCTGGGATTTTATTCTTCATTCGGGAGGCCAGAAGGAGATTGCCCACCAGAGCAGATTAGGCTTGGGAAGCATGCTTTTCCGGGTGGTTTTCTTTGGGAACATGTATACCTACCTCATCTATCTGCTCCCGGTTGTAGCATACTTTGTGGTTGAAAAGAAATCTTTGTATCCGCTTTCAGCCCTCTTCGTTTTCCTGTTTGTTTTAGGCTTAGGCGGAACCACGCCGCTGCCTAAACTGGTCTTCGGCGAACTTTGGAAGTGGCTTACCTATGAAAGGTTTGCACTGTGGGCGGGAGTGGTTTTGATGCCTTTAATCGGCTTCACCATGAAGTCCATCACGAACCGTATAAAGCATAGGGTCTGGTCAAAGCTGCCCTTCATACTCTTCACAGTCATAATGGCTACGTCAGCGTTCCAAGTGGCTTCAACAAACTTCGTCGCACCCGGACAGCAGCCTGGAGCCATGGAAAGCGTGGAGGAAGCAGCAAACTTTCTTAACAGCGATGACAACTGGAAGTGGTATTATATAACGTTAGGGTACGGGTCTGGACAGCAAGCCAAACTCAGCATTCTCACGAAGGCGCCAACCCTAGATGGAACCTACTACACGGCTAGAACGCTACCTGTACTCAGAGAAAGCGGCATCGCAACCATCGACGCGATAAAATTCTGGCAGCCGTCCTTAGACACCCTAAAAATTTTCCTGGGGAAGGCTGAACAATACCATTTAAAATGGGTTTTCTCTGCAGACGCCTTCTACGATGACGTTTTGAAAGCGTACGGTTTTACTGAAAAGCTTACTTTCAGCGGGGGGGCGAAACTCTGGTGTAAGGAAGGTGTGCCGGTGGCAAGCATAGAGGAGCAGAAGCCTTTTCCACCAGCCTATTCTTACATGTGGGGAACCCTGCCACTTCTCTTCTTAACGTTCGCCATACTGCTCGTCCTCCTCCAAGGAATAGGAGTTTTACCGCGGAAGTGAATCTTAAAGAGGAAGCCGCGGGATAGATTAATTCATGGGGCATGAGAATCTAAGGAAAGTTTACGAGGAGGTTTACGCTAGGGGGCTGTGGCTTCACCCCCTGTTTCCTTCTGAACGTGTTAAACTTAAAGTTTTAATAAGCTGGCTTCAGCCGTCCGGTTCGGATGTGATTTTAGATTTCGGCTGCGGTTCCGGAAGATACTTCATTGAGATTGAGAAGATGGCTGAGTGTATAGG
>QMXU01000057.1 GCA_003662305.1 Candidatus Hecatellales archaeon | reverse complement strand
TGAAGACGAAAAACTTGAGGTCTTAAAGGCTGCAGGGCTTGAGGCAGCCATCAGCAGAGCTGAAAAGTTCATCGAAAGGCTGAGGAACCTATTGAAAAAAGCTGAAGAGGCAGGCTACAGCAGCGGAAGACTTGCGGAGATAGAGGACCAGCTTAACAAGGCAGCTGAAACGCTGGAAGAAGCCAGAAGACTGCTGGACGAAGGGAAAACCGATGAAGCTGCCAGAAAATTCAAGGAAGCCAGAAGACTGCTGGCAGGACTGCCCGGAGAACTGCACGCTGCCACCAAGCCCCTCCGAGCGAGAAAAGCTGGGAAATTCTTGGACAGAGCGGCTGAGCGAATGGAAAAAGTGAAAAAACGCTTGGAAGACCTTCCCGTACCCAAGCATGTCAGAGAAAAAGTTTACAGGTCCCTCGACGTAGCCTTCGCCAAGCTTGAAAAGGCAAGAGAACATGTTAGGCATGGAGCCTTAAGCGAGGCTGCAGAGGAAGCTGAAGACCTAGCCAGCCGGCTTTCCAAAGCCCAGCAATGGCTTCCCTAACCTTCCTATTTTTACGGCAAACAATTGCATCCGGCTGAAAACTTCAAAGCCCTGTGCACGCTAAAGGTTTCCTTGCACAAGCCTACCTCCAGCCCTTTAAGCCTTGAAGCCATGAACTTGTACATTTCTATCCTAGTTTTTTCAGGAGGCCTGAAACGGCCATCCGGGCTGCGTTCCACGGCGTACTTGAACACAGCCTTGTTCCGCCGGCTGAAGGCTTTAACAACGGGGAAAAAGCGTAGGCATCCCAAGGTAACCCTTTCAGGCTTAAGCTCCGCCACCTTTTCAGCCAGCTCACCGTAGAGCTCCCTCCAGCCTTCCACGGGAATCATAGGGTCAATTCTCATGCGAACTCTGTATCCAGCGTGTATCCAGCGTTAAAACATTTCCAGGCAGCTTCAAGCCTTCTCTCGGGCGGAGCAGCGTCAGGCTCGAATAAGCTTGAAACTTCAGGAGGGTTCACCGAGAAGCTTACTATGGTCTGCCCGTTATGAGGCAGCCCCAGCAAGCCTTCAACCCTGTCAGACTTCGTTAACAGGAGAAGCTTATGGCGTTTCTGCCTTCCGAAGATGGGAATTAACGCCCTCATAACTTTATCTGTTATGGCAAGGGAGTCGCAGAGTTCACCTGTGTTAAGCAGCCTCGGGCCTCCAAGCTTTTTAAGCCAGCATGAAACCTCGCGGAGCATGTCGTCTAGGTTTGAGAAGACCGTGGGGTTCGTGTTGCCTCTGAAGGTTCCTTGAAGGTAGCAGTAGGAGCAGTGGTAGGAGCAGCCGTTTGCCCATGCCAGAAGCCAGAAGCTGGGGCAGAGAATTTTGCCGCTATGCTCCCTAAAAAGCCTTATGAAGGGGGAAAGTCGCCTCCGAAATTTTATGTTGCAGCTTAAGGCTTCATTTGAGGCTGGCGGAATGGCTGATTCCCTCTGGCTTCCCGTTTTTAACTGGAATGACAGGGAAAGACTTGATTTTTAAGTTTTGCTTAGAAAATTGAAGAGGAAGCCTTAGGCTTCCACGAAGTCTTTTATGGTAGGCGGCTCGGGGGAAAGCCCTTTACGCTTTCTCACATCCCTGATAATCTGGGAAACCATGGAGGCTGGAACGAACTCCCATTTGAGAAATTCGGTTCCCCAGAAGGCTTTTCCTGCTGTTGCACTGCGCATGGCTTCAGACAGGTCGAAGGTTTCAGATGTGGGAATTTCGCCTACAATATACATGAGGTATTCCTTCTGCTCCATGGAGACCACCTTGCCTCTTCTGCCCACGATTATTTTTGTGACGTTTCCAACCTGGTCGGCTGGAACCTTCACCGTAACCTTCAGGATGGGCTCCAGCAGGGCTGGCTGAGCTGAAAGGAAGCTGGCGTAAAAGGTACGCCTCGTAGCGGGCATTATCTGGGCTGGACCCGTGTGGACGGGGTCTTCGTGTATTTGCGCGTCTACCAGCCTGGCTTTTACGCCCCGTATTATTTCGTGGGCTAGGGGGCCTTCGTCTATAGCCCAGTTGAAAGCTGAGATTATGGAGTCCTTTATGACGTCAAGCCTTTGAACTCCCTTGGTCACGTCGGTTAGGATGTTGCAGTGCTCGCTTATCCGCCACACTCCTCTTGCCTCATCAGCATCCCAGCCGTGTTCTCTAAGCGTTTTAGACAGTTTATCCTTGGGGGTATAATCTGAGATTTCACCTTTCTTGATAAGCTCTATTACTTCAGGTTCTAAGGGTTCAACTTCTATGAAGATCCTGTTATGCTTGTTGGGCGACTTGCCCTCGTAAACTTCTCCCTTACTTCTAACGGTTTCCCTGTAGAGGACTATGGGCTTAGAGGTTAGAACCTCTATTCCAGCCTTTTCAATCCAGGTTATAGCTATTTCCAGGTGAAGCTGCCCCATCCCCGAAATCAGATATTCACCTGTTTCCTCGTTTATCTTCGTAACAAGGTTAGGGTCTTCAAGGTTAAGCTTCCTCAGGAAGTCCACGAGCTTCGGAAGGTCCCGGCTGTGCTTAGGCTCCACAGCCATGGTTACGACAGGCTCGCTTATGTACTGAAGCTGCTCGAAGGGAACCATGTCCTGAACGGTTGATAGGGTTTCCCCGGCTTTAGCCTTCTCTATGCCTAGGAGCGCCGGAATGTTTCCAGCTGGAAGCCTTCCAACGACTTCCCTGAACTGCCCCATGAAAATGGAGACCTGCTGGATTCTCGCCTCGTCTCTGGCTCCTACCAGGTATACGGTGTCACCTGTGTTGACGGAGCCTGAGAAAAGCCTTCCCGTGGCTACAACTCCAGCCTGAGGGTCGACCACCACGTTGGTTACGCACATGACCGTGGGGCCTTTCGGGTCGCATTCAAGCATAGCCCTTCCAACCTCGCTTTCAAGGCTTCCCTTCCAAATCTTTGGGATTCTGTATTTCTGGGCTATGTGGGGTGGAGGCATATGCTTGATTATCATGTCCAGTATTGCCTCGTGGAGGGGGGCCTGCTTGGCAAGTTCTCCCACGTTCTCCTGCTGGTAGTAGGAAACAATATCGGAGAACTTCACGCCTCTCTCCTGGGCAAGCCTGAAGTTTAAGCCCCAACGGTCTTTAGCTGAGCCGAAGGCGACGGTTCCACCTTGGAAGCTTACCTTCCACTTGTTCCTGTACTCCGGCTCGGCGTACATTTCGATTAGGTTGTTGAAGTCCCTGATTATCCGTGTAAGCTTCTCTTGAACTTGGTTTGAGTTTAGCCTTAACTCTTTGATTAGCCTGTCAACCTTGTTGATGAAGAGGGTTGGCCTTACTCTTTCCTCCAACGACTGCCTGGTGACTGTTTCTGTTTGAACCATTACTTCTTCAACGGCGTCCACCACTACGACCACGCCGTCTATGGCTCTGAGGCTTCGGGTAACCCTGCCTGTGAAGTCCACGTGGCCCGGGGTGTCTATGAGGTTTATTACGTAGGGTTGCCCTGCGATTTCATAGTAGAGGCTTATGTTGGCAGCCTTAATGGTCATCTGCCTTTTCTGCTCCTCTTCTAAGTAGTCTAACGCCAAAGCCGTTCCGGCTACGGTTGGAGAGAGAAGGCCGGCTGCTGCCAGAAGCGAGTCTGTGAGGGTGGTTTTACCGTGGTCTACGTGGGCGATTATTCCTGCATTCCTAATCTGGTTTGGATTTTCAACTATTTTTAGGACTTCCGCGGTGGTTTTAAATTTGGGCATAGCCTCATGCTTCCCCTAACATATTTTCTGGGTTTCAGACAATATTAGGGCTTGAGGGCTGACTTTAAAACTTTCCTGTGGCTTATGTAATACTTTAAATATTAGGAATATTATTACCTTAACGAGGCCGAGAAGGCTAGCAAAGGGAGGAAGATGTCCGCTATCCTGCTTAAAGACGTCTCAACAACCTATCAAGGCGAAAAAAAGCCAGCCATCCATGACATAAACCTAACGGTTGAAACAGGCGAATTCCTGTGTGTGGTAGGCCCTAATGGCGCAGGCAAAACCACGCTTCTAGAAACCATATGCGGATGTCTTAAGCCTGTCAAAGGAGAAGTCAAAGTTTTAGGGTTTAACATGGCCAGCGACGGGGTTAAGGTTAGAAGGAAAATAGGCTACACGCCCCAAGACTTCATGGTCAAGCCTGACGAGCCCTACAAGGCTTTAGATGTAGTCTTGATGGGCCGCTTCGGAAAGATAGGCCTGCTGAGGGGGGTTAGCAGAGAAGACGTGGAAAAAGCTTTGAAAGTCATGGAAATGCTTGAAATACGCGGTCTGGCTGGAAAGCCCGTGGGGAAGCTTTCAGGAGGCCAGCAACAGAAGGTTATGATTGCAAGGGCGCTGGCGAAGGAGCCGGAAATCCTCCTGCTGGATGAGCCCTTAAGCAACCTAGACTACGACTCAAGAACGAAAATCTCAGAGCTTCTGGGCGAAATATGCCGGAGGCAACGTATAACCACGCTTGTTGTAGCCCATAACCCTGAGCATCTGCTACAGTTATGCCAGAGGATTATAGTGGTCTCGGAAGGAAAAATTATCGCTGACATTTCAGGCGGAGAGCTTGAGAGGGAGGAAGCCGTTAGAGCCCTTATTCCAGGCTTAAAGGTTGGGTTGAGATGATTGGGGAGATTCCAACGCTGGTTTTCCGCTCTGCGGCTGGCGCGGTTCTGATAGGGCTGCTGGCAGGTTTAATCAGCGTTTTCATCATACGGATAAAGCTTTCGTCCATGGGCTTCTGTATGTCGCATGCCGCCTTCGCAGGTGCAGCCTTGGGTGTAGGCTTGTCCATGAACCCTTTCACCATGGCTTTAGCCTTTTCACTGGCAACAGCCTCCCTGATAGGCCCTGCCTCTGACAAAGCGAAAATCCACCCTGACCTCATAACCAGCATAGCCTTCCCGTTGAACATGGCTTTAGCCTTCATCTTCCTGACGCTGACCCCTGGAGTTGTAAGGTTTACAAGCGAGGTCACCAGCATCCTTTGGGGAAGCGTCCTATCGGTTGGCTTTCAAGACCTAGTCTACCTGGCAGTTCTGCTGGCGGCGTCAGCCGTTATGGTGGTTCTCTTCTGGAAGGAGCTTTTCGCCATAATGTTCAGCAGGAGGATGGCTGAGGCTGACGGGATAAACACTAAGCCCTTCATCTACGCCATCCTTTTCGCTATAGGCATCATAGTAACCTTCTCGCTTAAGCTGGTTGGAGGCCTGCTGGTTTTCGCCCTGCTGTTTAACCCTGCAGCCACAGCCCTACAGTTCTCCTACGACATAAGGAAGGTAGCTATGGTTTCGCCGTTGATTGGAGCGGCCTCCTGCCTTTCAGGGCTTTTCCTGTCTTTCGCCCTGAACTGGCCTGCTGGCGCGTGTATAGTGCTCGCCTCAACTTTAGGCTTCGCCCTGTCCGTAGCTTTATCACCTAAAAGGAGGATTGGGAAATGAGAAAAGTTTTCGCTCTGCTTTCCGTCCTGTTCCTTGTTCTAGGCCTGAATGTCGGTGCCGCCTATGCAAGCCTTCCAGACGCTTCCGAAAACCAGGAGAAACCCATAGTCGTCTGCACCACCACGGTTCTGGGCTCCACCGTCCAAGAGCTGGCTGGAGAAAACGTTGAAGTAACCGTTTTCGTTCAGCCTGGAATCTGCCCTGCCTTCTACGACATTAAGCCTGGAGACCTTTACAGCCTTGAAAAGGCAGCCGTAGTGTTCTACCACGGCTTCGAATACAAGATGTGGCTTAAAGGCATGCTTGAAAGCACAGGCTCGAAGGCTGCCGCCGTGAAGATTTCAGGAAACTGGAACACTCCGGAAGGCGCTAAAAACTATGTCAACCAGATTGCCGCAGCCTTAAAAGAGCATGTAGGCTTAGACGTTTCAGCCAAAGCAGCTGAAATGATAAGCGAAATAGACAAGGTTGCCGGGGAAATAAAAAGCGAGGCTGAAGCCTTAGGCGTGAGCGAGGTGAACATCATCTGCATGGAGTGGCAGAAGCCCTTCGTAAGCTGGGTTGGCTTCAACGTGGTAGCCTCCTACGGTCCTCCTGAAACCCTGCCAGCCGGGAAAGCCGCTGAGCTGGCGTCCAAAGCCAAAGCTGAAAGCGTGAAGCTGATAATCGACAACCTTCAAAGCGGAACAGGCTTCGGCGCCTCCCTGTCCTCTGAGGTGGGGGCAGTCCATGTGGTTCTCACAAACTTTCCAGGGGCAATTCCTGGAACTGAAAGCCTGCCTAAACTCTTGAAGTATAATGCTGAAAGGCTTTTCAAGGCTGTCGAGCAGGCGAAATACGCTGAGGATTTGAGAGGCCAGATAAGCAGCCTTGAGGGGCAGCTCACCCTCTTCGAGGTGGCAACCATCATCCTTGCGGCGGTAGTGGTGATTGAGGGAGTAGTTCTCTATGCGAGAAAGAGGTAGAGAACCCCTAAGGGAGATAGCAGACAAAATCAGGGATTTCCACGGGCACTTCGGCCCCTTCGCCGCTTTAGGGGTTAGGCTTGGATGGGCTGGGATGGAAAGGCTT